>CALDZS010000157.1 GCA_937944065.1 uncultured Amylibacter sp.
TTGTGACCAGCTATATGACTTAAATATACGGTATCGTTATTCTGCGGGGCGTTCATCAGGATATATAGGTCGCGACGTTGCCACCGAACATGCGGATATCATCGCAGCCGTCATCGACCATGATGCAGATGTAGCCGCAAATCTGTTAAAAACTCATTACACAAAGACAGGCGCGTTTTTGCGTGATCATCTTTGATTGCACTCTGGATCTTTAGAAAACTCAATTTGCATTAGAAATTTGGACTCATTTGCAGTCTTGCATTCAGGCATCCAACTCTCGCGAATTTACAAATTTCATACTGATATCAATCCAAGTTGACTGCTCGAATGTGCTACTGAACTGCCATGTCCGTGTGGGCTGTAGCAAGTTAACTGGGGCGGGATGAAACCCTGGTGCATGCAAGCAATAGGGTAGCACATTCGGGCCGAGCGCGCCGTATTGTTTAACTGGGAGGAAAGGGTCATTCAGTGCGGCGATTCTATCCAGCCAAGCAACTTGCTAGATTTGGATGCGAGCAAGAAATTGAGAGTTGTTGTCTAAGCGCAAAGTCACCCTGCGTTTTCAGATTAGAATGCAAGACTATGCACGACCCCGAAATAACACCCAAGTATAGGCGCAACAACACACTCAGCTTGAATGAAATTATGCGCGATTGGCCTGAAACTATACCAGTACTCATACATTTTAAGCTGCTATGCGTTGGATGCGCCGTCGCGCCGTTTCACACCATCAAAGACGCCTGTATTCAACATAAATCGGATGAGGGTGTCATTCGTGACGCACTGGTAAAAGCAGTTCGTGATGCGTCAGGCCGAAGCACCACTCAATAAAACCAACTTGTGGGGTTGTGTCACAGTAACCTTACTGCGCTTGCTTGCAACAATGCCGCTTTTTTCCCATGCACTTAGCAATCGGCTGACCGTATGCAGTGTCGTTCCAGTCATTTCCGAAATATTTTGCCGTGTGATTGGGAAATCAATCTCGACACCGTCTGGTACCTTTTTCCCAGCTTGAGTAATCAAGCGTAACAGGACACATGCGACACGTTGCTCGACTTGTTGTGTTGCCATTTCAACAATGCGATTATTCATTTCATCCAGCCGCTCGCCGACGATTTTATAGACTTCGGTAGAAAATCCAGGATATGCCGCAATAAACTTTGTCCACTGCGTATTTGACCATGATAGAACCAGACACTCGTCCGCTGCAATCGCAGTTGCTGGATATGTTGTCTTACCCAAGCCGGCTGCTATGCCAAACAACTGTCCGCTGGTGATATGCAGTGCGATAACCTGCTCGCCGTCTGGGGTGGTTTTAATCACACGAATATGCCCATCCAGCAGCAAGAAGAACTTTTGCGCCACCTCGCCCTGATCAAAAACGGCTTTGCCCAGATCAATGCGCACCGGCGTTGCAATGTCCAAAATCTCTCTGATTTGGACGGTGTTCAGATTTTTAAATGGTGGCAGGTTGGTTAATAGACTTTCATCAAGATTTTTCAAAACATCCAGTCCAAGGTTGTTACAGCGCAAAGAGCCTTTTTTCAGCTTACCATAATTTAGGTTCAAGACAACGTATCCATTAATCGACGAAAGGAAATTTCGATGTTTGGAAAAATGATTGCCTCTGGTGCTGTACTCTTGCTGATGGCGGGTGTGGCGAGCGCCGAAACAATAGAAGTGCAGATGCTGAACAAAGGAGACGCGGGAGCCATGGTTTTCGAACCAGCTTTTGTAGCGGCAAACCCAGGTGACACAATCACATTTTTGTCCATCGACAAGGGGCACAATGCCGAGACTATCAAGGGAATGATCCCTGATGGTGCGGAGAAATTCAAAAGTAAGCTGGGAGATGATTTCTCGGTAACCCTGACAGAAGAGGGCCTGTACGGGATAAAATGCACGCCACATTACGCCTTGGGCATGGTCGCGTTAATCCAAGTAGGCGACGCTATAAACCTAGACGACGCTGCCGAAGTGAAACAAAAAGGCAAAGCGAAAAAGCGATTTCCTGGGTTGTTCGAACAAGTGCAATAAAGCAGCAGATTTTGAAGGTTTAAGGGCGGCACATCATGTGTTGCCCTTTTTTTGTTTGGCATACATTTTTATTATAAGTCGCGTACCAACCGTATCCCCAAATTGTCAGGTGGAATACCGACCGCGCACCCACCACTTTTGGCATCGCGAACAAAGTCGATGATATAGGCGCGGTGCTTGCCCTGTGCGATGCGCACTCCGCAATAATCGCTTCTATTCACAATGCGTTGCCCATCGGTTGATACTTGCCCATTGGTTTGGCATCCAACGGTCCATTCCCAAACATTTCCGTTGATATCAGCCACCCCCAAATTGTTTTCGCCATACGAACCGACTGGACGCAAGGCAGGGTCGGATGAGCCGCGTTTGGCCGCCTCTTCCGAATATTGTCTGAGCCACAGTTTTGACGGATCGGCACTGTTCGAGATGTCACCAAGAATGACCTCTTGAAATCGATCACCTGCGGCGCGCACCCATTCAGCATCAGTTGGCAAACGCCAGGATTGTCCCGACCGTTCGGACAGCCATGCTGCATATGCGTTGGCATCAACAAAACTGACATCGACTTGTGGCAACGACGCGGAAGCGTTCCCGGAACTCGGGTTACATGCACCGTCAGTGACACAGGATTTATAATCCGCTTGCGTGACGTGGTATTTCATTATTTCGATAGGGCGCTGGGCGGTGCGGTGATCCAGCGGCGCATCAACCAGACGCGTTTCAATGCGAAAATCCCCCGCAGGGCGATACTCGAATGATCCAGCTTCGATCCGTACCGTTTCTGGAATTGTCACATCTGATAAATCGTTATCTATCATCTGAAACGAAGCCAGTGCGATTGCCAAAGCCCCAGCCAATGTGCCTAATGCTAATGTACTTTGTTTCATCGAGATTACTCCTTGATAGGAAAAAGGTATTCACTTTCATAACCACCCCGATCCAAACCACTCAGAAAAGGAATACTGTTTATGGCAGCGCAGTTTTCCCTTCGTAAGCGGCATTGTATTCGGTGGGGGCCATGACCTGTTCCATCAGGTCATTGTTCCAGTCGCCGCCGACCACAACATGTGCTGTTGCACCCAGATTCACCGCCTCAATCAAGTTATGATTAACATAGGCATAAACGCCGGGTTGCAGGAACCGATACAATGCGGCACCCGCTGATCCCCCGCGAATAAACCACGTTTCCAGATCCCTATCTGGAATGTTGTTAAATTTTCCTGCTTCCCAAACCAGATCACCATGGCCACCGATCAGATGCGGACGGCTGTCGCGGTTTGCTTGGCTGTGAACGAACAAGACATTTTCACCTTGCTCTGCTGTCAGGGCATTTTCGCCTGTTAACGCGCCTACCTTACCGTTGAAAGTTACATGTGTTGGGATCAACCTATTCATCACTTCAAGCGTCTCGGGATAGCTGTCGCCCGCGTCTTCATACCGTTTGTAGTTTCCGTCCTCGTCTTTGGGGATATAGAAATCGTTTTCGCCGATATAGTAGACACGATCATAGCTGACAGGTTTGCCCATGTGATCCTTTAGGCCGTCACGTGGCAGCACCATGATGGCACCAGACATGCCAGATACTACGTGCCAAGGGATCATTGGGCCACCCGGCGCGCAGTGATACACAAATGTGCCAGGTCGCGTAGCTTTAAATCGCAGAACAACTTTTTCACCTGGATTAACCAGCGTCAGTGAACCACCGCCCAAGGCGCCTGTTGCAGCATGGAAATCAATGTTGTGTTGCATCAAATTTTCCGGCGGGTTGAACATAGTCAATTCCACATAATCACCTTCGTGAACCACCATTAATGGGCCCGGCATCGATCCGTTGAATGTCATCGCTTGCAAGTACGCGCCGTCGGCGACCTGCACTTCCTTCTCGATGATTTTCATTTCAAACTTCACCAGTGTCGGGCCAGTCGTTGCGACTTGTTCGTGTTCGTGCACAAATGGTGGCGCGACCAATCTATGACTGCGCACAGGAAGTGCCGACAGATCAACTGGCTTGGCTGCTGATGTGTCCATCACCTCTTCTGCGACCGCGCTAGATGCAACGAATTGTGTGGTAGCAAGCGCTGCTCCAGCCATTAATGCTGCTCTACGTGTAATCATGTCTTTCTCCTTAGTGTTCTAGGTTAGTTCGAAAGAATGATTACTTTAGATTGCTCTAGTGCTTGTTGTGCTAGCGCAAGGTTTTATTGAATTGGCGGTGACGCGCGGATGGTCAAGTCGTCATGATGCCATGCTGCTGAACGGCATGTTTATGATTCATTGAAATCAGTGAACAAAACTCCCAACTATTGGTCTATAGTGTATGGGTATAACCAGTCCCAATAGAAAAGAATTCATGACCAATGCCATCTGACCAAAACATGATCATCGGAATTTTCGCAATCCTCTTTGTTCTGCTTGTGTGGGGTCGTATCCGCTATGATCTCGTCGCCTTCGGAGCACTGGTGCTGGCATCAATACTGGGGCTTGTGCCAAAGGAGGATGTATTTTCAGGGTTTGGACACTCTGCCGTCGCGATTATCGCTTTGGTTCTTATTATATCTCGTGGTCTTGTCGGATCTGGTGCCATCGAAAAGCTTGCTGCACGGCTGTTGGACTCAGATCGTCCCTTGCCATTGCATATCGCAATTATGGCCATTGTGGGTGCGGGCTTGTCGGCGGTGATTAACAACGTGGCGGCACTTGCCCTGTTGATGCCGCTTGATATTGACACAGCCACCAAAGCGAAGCGCGCTGTTAGCAAATCACTGATGCCGCTGTCATTCGCAACCATTCTTGGTGGTATGATCACGCTGATCGGCACGCCGCCGAACATCGTCATTGCAGCGTATCGTCAGGATGTGTTGGGCGAGCCGTTTGGTATGTTTGACTTTGCACCCGTTGGGCTAACCGTCGCTATCGTGGGAATTGCTTTCGTATCGCTTGTCGGCTGGCGCTTGCTACCCAAACGCGAAGGTGCGGTTGAGCAGGAAACAGAATTCGAAAAGGGACGGTATATTGCCGAACTGCGCATTAGCGACAATGCCATTGAGGAAACACCGGCGGTCGGTGATCTTTATCCACTCGCAGATGATCACGATGTTCATATCTTGGGGCTTGTCCGACGCGGGAAACGATTGCGGGGCTTTGCTGCGGGCACAGAAATTCGTGCAGGTGATTTTATTGTTGTTGAAGGGGAACCAAAATCCATAGAAGCGTTCATGGGTCAAGCCGCCTTGGAATTCTCGGGCTCTGAAAAACACGCAGGTAGTGTGACGTCAGGGGGATTAACTTTGACAGAAGCAATAGTCCCAGAGAATGCACGTATCGCAGGGCGCACAGCGCGAGGACTAAAACTTCTATACTCCCATTCAGTCACCCTTTTGGGCGTTTCACGTAATGGGCGGCGATTTACGGATCGGGTGCGTCTGTTAACAATTAAGCCAGGTGATGTGTTGTTGCTATTAGGTGAGGCAAAGCGAAATGCGACGGCTGCGTCTTTCATGGGTGTTCTTCCAATTGAGGGGCGCGAGACGCAGGTTGTTCAACGCTCGAAGGCGGGCCTTTCCATTGGGATTTTTTTGGCAGCGATCGCGGCCGCAGTCATAGGCTGGGTATCATTACCTGTCGCCCTTGCGGCGGCAGTGATTGCGCTGGTTGCGGTTGGTCTTGTTTCGGGCAACGAAGTTTACGAGTCTGTTGAATGGAAAGTGATCGTTCTGCTCGCTAGCCTTATTCCGCTTGCAGAGGCGTTTGAAAAATCTGGCGGGGCCGAACTTATCGCTTCGCAAATTTTGTCCATCACTCAAGGATACCCAGCCTGGGTTTCACTCCTCGCGTTGATGATTGTGACAATGACCTTGTCTGATTTTTTGAACAACGTCGCGACGACACTCATTGCGGCACCGATCGGGATTGGGATGGCCGCGGCGACTGGTACCAATCCTGATGCTTGGTTGATGACGGTGGCGGTTGCCGCGTCTTGCGCCTTTTTGACCCCCATTGGTCACAAGAATAACACGATCATCCTTGGTCCGGGTGGCTATCGGTTTGGCGACTATTGGCGAATGGGTCTGCTACTCGAAGTGCTTGTTGTGGTCGTTGCGTTGCCAACGATTTTGATTGTGTGGCCGCTGTAAAGTTGGACTTCACTTTTTAGGTCAAAGTTTGCCAAAGCAGCCACACGAAAGGGCACAGATGCCAACACCGCCAGCACCTGTGCCTTCGACTTCGATTATGAATAAAAACAAACCTAACCTATACTATCGATAAGCAATTATCAGGAGGCTGCTGTGGTTGAGGTTGATGAACAAATTCTAAGTGTCGAACGGTTGCGAGAACTTCTACCAACCGAAGGATTTACAAATACGTTTCTTAAAGTGACTGATAGACTAAATGATGTTGCGCGGAAATTCATTGCGTACGCGCCATTTGTCATCGTCGCAACCAAGGCGTCTGGGGGCCTAATAGATGTTTCACCCAAAGGAGATCCGGCTGGATTTGTCGAAGTTTATGATGACAAAACTCTGATCATTCCAGACAGGCTTGGCAATCATCGTGTCGACGGTTTTCATAACCTTTTAGAGGATCCCAATATCGCGCTCTTGTTTATTGTACCTGGGCATGGCGACACGCTGCGTGTCGCTGGCAAGGCACGTATTGTGCGAGATGTTGAAATCAACAAACGCCATGCAATCAATGGCAAAGAGCCGTTGCTCGCATTGGTGATTGAAGTCGAAGAAGTGTTTATGCACTGCTCAAAATCTCTCATCCGCTCGCGTTTATGGCATCAAGATCATTGGCCAGAACGAAAGTCTGCGCCGACACTTGCTGAATGGGTGTTAGCAACAGTTGATAGGGAACAAACGCTTAACGAAGTGCAAGATGACCACACCGCTGATGAAGGTGCACGGCTTTACTGAACAGCGAATTGGATCACCAAATGAGGCTATTCTAGCTTTCGCTTTATAATCGCATCCGTTCTGCGCGATAATCCCGTTACATTCGATTGCTTGCGCGCATTATCACTTATATGAAGGCAAGTTTTAACGTGACGTTTTGTTCATTTATAACTGAATAGACTTTACCTCTGGTTTTCTTACTTGCTATTAACGCCTTCAAACTGCTGGAGGCATTGTATGTCTGAAGATCAATCAATTGAACGCATTCGCGGTGAATTTATCGAGAAGACAGGCATGATTTCGCAAGCCGAAGGTTTGCCACGCATTGCTGGGCGGGTCTTTGGCATGTTGATTTTTGATGGTGAGGCGGTTTCCTTTGGTGACCTGGCAACACGCTTGCAGGTCAGTCGCGCGAGCATCAGCACCAGTATCCGCCTGCTTGAAGAGCGCGGGTTGGTGAAACGCTTGACGAAGGCCGGCGACCGACAGGACTATTTTCAGCTTGCAACAAATCCCTATGCGACCATGTTTGATGGAATTCTCAAACGCACCCGCGCGACACGTGAAGATATCGCCCAGACCATCGACAGCCTTCCACAAGATGCCGAGGCGGTGTCGCGGCTGACCGCATACGCCGATTTTTACGCCTCGACCGAGGCCGCAGTTCATTTGGCCCTACAGCAACTGAATGCCGCAAATAAACCTGATCATGGGCGACTGCCCACAGCCGACAAGGATCAACCTCATGACCAATAAAGCCAAACGGGAAAAAGAGATGACACCTGACGTTGATGTCGATTCCGCGACGGTGCCCGAAGTTCAAGTTTCTGAGGATGATGCAAATCTGGAGATCAATGCCAAACTTCAAAGCCCACAGACCTTGCAGTTCAAGTCTGACAAAGGCGCATCCCGTTCGACTTGGATTGCTGGGTTCCTGGTTGTTCTAATTGTCTGTTGGATGGGCAGCGGGTTTATTTTCCCCTCAAACGGCGACGAGGCTGTTGCCGCACGTGAAGCCCCCAAGCCTGTGGCTGTGGCGGTCAGTAAATCCAAGGCCGAGACGGTGACGCAGTTCTATCAGGCCGAAGGTCAGGCTCTGCCAGATCGGGACACGATGATGCGCGCCGAAACATCTGGTGACATAGCCGAAGTTCTGGTCAGCAAAGGCCAAGATGTTGCTGCAGGTGACGTCATCGCGCGGTTTGATCCGACAGGAAACATCGCTGATGCAAATCGTGCTGCCGAGGAATTGGCGCGGGCAGAACGAGAGTTTAGCAATGCAGAAGCACTGTTGAAACGTGGGGTATCAACGGCGGACCGCGTCGCGCAAGCGCGTGCAACACTTGCCTCTGCGCAGGCACAGGTCACAGCCGTGTCACAGGCGGCGGATGCCCTGACGATAACAGCGCCTTTTGGCGGGCGTATAGAAACCCTAAACCTTGATGAGGGCGAATTTGTATCCGTGGGCACCGAAGTGGGTCGTCTGGTCGACATCACGCCATTGACCGTTGCCATTCAAGTGCCGCAACAATCATTAACCCGTTTGTCCGTGGGGCAACCCGCAAAGGTGCAGTTCATCACAGGGGAAAAGCGAAACGGCATAGTTACATTCGTTGGCACGTCCGCCGCGTCAGAAACCCGTACATTTTTGGCTGAAATCGAAGTCATTAACGAGGATGGTGCGATCCCTGCGGGTATTTCGGCAGAGGTTGTCATCCCTACGGGCGACGTCGTGGCACATTTCCTGTCGCCCTCAATAGTATCGCTGGACACAGATGGCACGTTAGGCGTGAAAACGGTCAATGATAAAAATATTGTAGAGTTTTTCCCGATCACGGTTGTAAAGGCTCAAATCGACGGTATCTGGGTCACGGGACTGCCAGAAATCGTGGATGTAATTACCGTTGGGCAAGGGTACGTTAACCAAACTGAAATCGTCGCACCAAGCGCCGAAGAGCAGAA
>CALDZS010000158.1 GCA_937944065.1 uncultured Amylibacter sp.
CTGCCAAATTCTGTTGCGGATACGACAGCGATTTTTAATGTTCTGTCAGAGCTGCAAATTCCAAAAAACAATCTTTTGTATATTTTGGACGGCTCGATCAAGTCCATCAACCGAGATATTATACGCTTTGCAAGAACAATCCCAAATGACGGTGATGTTTTATTCTACTATTCTGGTCATTCTATTACCTTCAAAGAAGTTGATACTAATTTCATTTTGCCAGTTGAATTTGAAGTGCCAGAAGGGACCCAAGTACGGCCCGTGCGCAATGCAATCCGCAAGACCAGCTTGCCTCTCAAACCCCTAATTGCGCGCCTGACATCCAAGCCAGGGCGTTCAGTGACAGTGATTTATAATGGCTGTGGTCCCTCTGCGTTACCGTTCAATTTAGGTGCACCGTATTGGGAGTTTTTGAAGAAGACTTCGTGCAGCGAAGAGCGTTTGAACAAGGCTTCCACATTCTACCCGAGCAAAGATTTACAAACGGCACTCTTGTCGCTTGGCGATGATGATCAAGATGGGCGTAGCGTATTTATGCGTAGTTTTGAGAAAACACTGACCGCGAACCCGTCTATTGAATTGGCGGCTTTGAAAGGTCAGCTCGAGTGGGGCATGACTTCTTTGTTAAATGCAGCGACGTTGGTTTCAGAGGATGGCTCGCCTTTAAAGGTCGAGCAGCGCCCGTCCTTATTGTTGCGCGACGATTTGGATGCTGATTTGAAACCTAAGTTTTGTTTATCAAAGCGTAAGGCTGGCGAAGCACTTGCGTGCAGCGACATTGAAGGCAAGCCGATTATCACCGTCTTGAAAAAACCAGAGCCAGCGGAACCGAAACCTGTACCGACACCGAAGGTCGAAAGAGTGAGTCCCGGCGTTTTACTTAAGGCATGGGCGGAGGCCAAAAGAATTGGGACATGTGATGGTTACACTGCGTTTCTAAGCGAGTTTAAGAACACACCATACTCGCCCAGAGCGCGCGCTGAACAAAAAGTCGTTTGCGCGGCAAAGCCAATTCCGAAACCAAAAATTGTAGAAGCGCCGGAACCTAAATCCGAACCCAAGCAAGAAGAACCTAGTACTGTTGAAGTGTTGAAACCTGGTGAAGCCACTGGCCCGAAAATAGGGTTCCAAACCCCATCTGACACACCTGTACCTGATGCGCCCGCTGTACCAGCCTTTAACGAGAGGTTTTGCCAAATTGATCCACAAAACGCGACAACGGTGGTGGTGTCCAGAGAAGGATACAGAGCACTGCAAACAAAGCTAAACTCATTGGGCTGTTCAGCAGGGGCGCCTGACGGTCTTTGGGGGCGCGGCAGTCAAGGAGCGCTGGATAATTTCCTAAAAAACGCATCAGCGCGTTACAACACAAATATTCCAACATGTGACTTGATTGAAAAGATTTCCGTGTTACCCAACCGCCGAGTTTGTCCGTTAGTGTGTGGTCGTGGAACCAAAAAGGTTGGCGAAAGGTGCATTGCAAACCCTAAACCCGTACCGAAAGTGGCCAGCAAGCCCAAGGTTGTTAATAAACCAGCGGCTAAGCCAAAACCAGCTGCTAAGCCCAAACCGGTTGCAAAGCCGAAGCCGGTTGCAAAACCGAAACCAAAAGTAGCCGCGAAACCTAAAAAGATCACGTGTTCTGCGGGCCAAGTGGTGCGTAAAGGTAAGTGTGTTCGCAACAATAAACTATTAGGTGGAGGTTTGAGGTAAACATTCACTATTTGCGTAGAAAAAACTTGCTTGAATACAAGGCTTTGCTTTAGCTTTAACTGAAATTTACTTAACGAAGAGTTTTATGTCAGAAATATTACACATACATGTGCAAGACGGTCCACAAGTTGGACAAAAACTACCTATCCCGCCCGAGGGCGCGACGATTGGTGGCAAGGGCAGTGATGCGGACATTGAATTGTCTGGCGTGCCTTACGGTGTTAGATATGCGCATCTTAAAAATGTTGCCGGAAAATGGAATTTGATCGAGTTTGATCCAAGGTCCATTTTGCTGAATTCCAAACCACTGAAACGTAAAAATGTTCTTAAACATAATGATCAGTTGGTTCTACCAAGCCTGAAAAAAGGCCAGACCATTCGTTTGGCCGTCGAAGTTGAGGTTATAAAAGAGAAGAAGGTCAGCAAGGGTGATAAACCCAAGATCAATCCAATGTATCTAGCAATGGGCGGTGCCTATATGGTGCTGATGCTTTTGGTGGTTTTGTATTTCGCCTTTGCAGCGCCTAGTGATCAAGCCAGTGATGGTCCCTTCGATATCAGTCAGGTCAAACTGGCGTTAGATAAGGATATCGAAGAGTTGAGCAGCCAAACCTATGAAGGTGCTAAACTTGTGGTTCTAGGCGATGGCGCATCAGATTTTTCTGAATTGCGTAGATTGCTTGGCAGCACAACCGATCCGATCACCATCAAAAACTATTCCGACACTTTCAAATCCAAAGTGGCACGTCTGTTTTCAGACGCGTGGCGATTGGAACAGCAGGAACGATACGATGAGGCGGCGGATAGTTACCAATCTATCGTCAACATTATGGTCGATCGCAATCTTAAAACAACAAATATAGCCCTGCAACGCCTTGCTACGCTAAGATAATTTTTGGGGAATACTATGTCCAACTTAATGACGCAAATCTACGACCTGTTGAGCCAAGAATTTGAATTCGACAAAGCCAAAGTATTTGAATTTGGCTGGTGTAACATCATCGAGGCCGAGGATCGTTTGTATAAGCGACCCGTGCGCATTTATGTCCCGCGCGAAGATGCATGGGAAAATTCTGCTGCTAAGAAAATCCTGAAAGCGCAGTTTAAAGCATATTTCAAAGCCCCGATGCACGAGTGTTTGCCAGAGGCAATTGAACTTATTGAAGGTAAGAACGCTAAAGGCTGCATTATTTTGGTAACACGTCGCTCAGGCGAGCCAAACTTGATGTCTGGCGAACGTCAGGGCGAAGAAACCTCTTGGTTGCGCAACGACACATACAGCCTGCCACAAAAGCT
>CALDZS010000159.1 GCA_937944065.1 uncultured Amylibacter sp.
GGTGAATTTGTACATCCAGACAAAGCTGCTGCAACAATGCCCGCAACTCCAGCCAACTTGACTGGCCTTGCTGTAATTCTTTTAAATATCGTCATCATTGCTACTCTGTTTTGTCCCTATAGGCCTTACTTAGGTGCCCAACCGCGGAAAGTCCACAAACTGGCTGTTCACAGTTTCGCTAATTTGATATTCGTGCATCAGAACTGCAATTTCGGCAACGCTTTACCTATATCTCGAAGGAATACCATGACCAACCTATACGAAGACAACTTGAAATCAGCGGGAATAACGCTGCCCAACGCCCCAGCGCCTGCCGCCAATTACGTGCCTTTCGTGGTTGTTGGCGATTTGGTTTACATTTCAGGTCAGATTTCGGCCGATGCCTCGGGCCTTATCACAGGTAAACTTGGTGATGATTTTACCGTTGATCAGGGACAAGCGGCTGCGCGCGTTTGCGGTATCAATTTGATTGCACAGCTTAAGGCCGCCTGTGGTGGTGATCTGTCCCGACTGAAGCGCGTCGTGAAACTGGGCGGGTTTGTGAATTCCACGTTGGATTTCACTGATCACCCAAAGGTGGTGAACGGCGCGTCTGACCTGATGGCCGAAATATTTGGCGAGGCAGGCGCACATGCGCGCGCTGCTGTCGGCTGTTCCAGCCTGCCCTTGGGGGTAGCAGTAGAGGTCGAGGGCATTTTTCAGATCAGCTAAGGCTTGCTCTTTCAATCAATGGCCTTAGGTTTGATAGAAACCTGAGGCCAATTTTATGACAGCTCCATCACATCCATTGCCAGCTTCGTTTTTAGACGCTCCGATCACGCACCGCACATTGCATGATATAACTAAAGGACGGCCCGAAAATTCGGTCGAGGGGGCACGCGCGGCAATTGCGCATGGATTCGGCATAGAAATTGACCTGCAATTATCATCTGATGGGGTCGCCATGGTTTTCCATGACTACGACCTAGACCGACTAACGGATGCGACAGGTCTGGTGGCAGATCATACCGCCGCTGACCTGACAAAAATACCCTTGCGCGGGGGTATTCACTCTATTCCCACTTTTGCCGAATTCTTAAAAATAGTGAATGGTTTGGTACCCTTACTGGTCGAGCTTAAACCACAGAACCAGGCATTCGGACCAGAGGCTGATACGATGGCTTTGTCCGTAAAGCAGGCGTTACAAGACTATGATGGTGACATTGCGTTCATGTCGTTTAACCCGCACATGATCGCTACTTTTGCGGAACATATGCCCGATTATCCTCGCGGACTGACAACTGATCCATACGCCCAAAAAGACTGGCCAAGCTTATCCGCCAGCGTACGTGACGACCTAGCTACCATGCACATGTTTGACACCGTCGGCGCTAGTTTTATTTCGCATAACATCAAAGACTTAGACAGCGACGTTGTTTTAAATCGCAAAGCAGCGGGTACAGACATCTTGTGCTGGACGGTTAAGTCCACTGATCAAGAGGCGATCGCGCGCCGCGTCGCGCATAACATCACATTCGAACAGTACATCGCGGCAGGCGGTAGGCATGGATAAAGATGTCTCCGTAGAGGTGCAGGTCGTCTCTTCGATAGATCAGATCGGCGCGTCCGATTGGGATGCCTGCGCAGGCGGTGCTGACCCATTCACAACGCACCGTTTTCTATTGGCGCTAGAAGACAGCGGATCAGTCGGGACAGGCACAGGTTGGCACCCACAGCACCTGATCGCGCGCAGCGATGGTCAGATAATCGCAACCATGCCATCCTACATAAAAACCCACAGCCAAGGCGAGTATATCTTCGATCACAACTGGGCGCATGCGTACGAAAATGCTGGTGGCAGGTATTATCCAAAGCTGCAATCTGCTGTTCCTTTCACACCCGCCACTGGACGTCGGTTTTTGGTTCGCAAAGGGTATGAGGAAATTGGGTTCAACGCCCTGTCCCAAGCAATGCGACAAGTGGTGTTAAATAACGGATTTTCGGGGGCGCACGTCACTTTTTGCACCGAAGACGAGGCAGCACGCGGCAGCGCACTTGGGTTTTTGCAACGGGTCGGTCAGCAATATCACTGGGTCAATCAAGGTTACGACAGCTTTGATGCATTTCTGGCTGATCTAACATCCCGAAAACGCAAAAACATCCGGCGTGAACGTAAAACGGCACAGGCGTTCGGCGGCACCATTCACACGTTCACAGGCGATGAAATTCAGGCGGAGCACTGGGACGCGATTTGGCATTTCTACCAAGACACTGGCGCGCGCAAGTGGGGAACACCTTATTTATCCCGCGCTTTCTTTGACCACGCCCATGAAACCTTGCGCGGCGATATCCTGCTGATCCTATGCGAACGAGATGGCCAATGGGTGGCAGGTGCGATGAATTTGATTGGTGCAGACACACTTTATGGCCGTTACTGGGGCTGTTCGGAAATGCACGCCTGTTTGCATTTCGAGGTCTGCTATTACCAAGCCATTGATTATGCCATCGCCAACGGCCTACAACGGGTCGAAGCTGGCGCGCAGGGCGAACATAAACTGGCACGTGGCTATCTGCCCTGCCCGACATATTCATTGCACTGGTTTGGAAACGAAGGCTTCCAAGACGCGGTGGCAACCTATCTAGACGCAGAACGAAAGGCAGTGGGTGAAGATATCGAGATCATCACATCCTACGGCCCGTTCAAAACACTGACGGAGGAACCAGATGGCACAGACACTGAATGATGAAGGGCGCGCGGTGCTGACCGCGGCTGGTTGGACGATGGTTGAGGGTCGCGATGCAGTCCAGAAGCAGTTTAAGTTTGCCAATTTTGTCGACGCGTTTGGGTGGATGACGCAGGCCGCACTGGTATCTGAAAAACTGAACCATCATCCTGAATGGTCAAATATTTACAACCGCGTTGACGTAGTTTTGACCACCCATTCACTGGATGGCCTATCTGATTTAGATTTGAAACTTGCCCAGCGTATGGACAAGATGGCCGCAAGCTAGATCGCGTCCAACAGGCTTTCGCCAGCAGAAATGGTGCATTCACCAGGCGATGCTTCGACCTGTAAATGCGTGACTTTGCCATCATCCAACATCATGGCATACCGCTTTGATCTGTTGATCAAGCCTGCAGGTGGTGCGGTGAATTCCATTCCGATACCGGTGGTAAATGCTGCTTCGGCATCTGCCAAAATCTCGACGCCCGCGGCGCCTGCGCCCGATCCTTCATCCCACGCGCCTGTCACGAACGGATCATTGACCGTCATGCAAATTACATGGTCAACACCCTTGGCGCGAAATGCGTCGGCCGTGCGGATAAAGCTGGGCAAATGTGCCGAACTGCAAACGCCAGTATAGGCACCGGGCAAACCGAAGATCACGGTTTTCTTCCCCGCGATACGGTCAGCTAAATTCACCGCCTCGGGGCCATCTGCGCCCAACTTCAACACGCTTATTTGCGGGACGGTGTCCCCGACAGAAATTGCCATATCTATGATCCTTTCGATTTCAATCTTGATCCGTTGCAGTATAGGCTTTAGCAAAGTTGAGTACCAGAGGATTGGATTTCGATAATGTCACATGTAGTTGTAGTCGGCGCAGGTCAGGCCGGATCGTCTTTGGTTGCTAAGTTACGAAACGATGGGTTCGAGGGCGACATTACACTGATAGGTGCGGAAACAGCCCCGCCATATCAGCGCCCGCCATTGTCGAAAAAATACCTGCTAGGCGAGATGGATTTAGAACGCCTGTATCTACGCCCCTTGGAATTCTATGCCGACAATAACATTGCGCTGCGCCTTGGCGAACAGGTAGAGGCCGTTGATGCAGATGCCAAGACGATCACCGTTTCTGGTGAAACGCTGAGCTATGACGATTTGGTATTTACCACGGGATCAATCCCACGATATCTGCCGGCCGCTGTCGGTGGCGATTTGCAGGGGGTTTATGTCGTACGCAGCCTTGCCGATGTGGATGCGATGGCGCCAGAATTTAAAGACGACGCACATGTGCTGATCATCGGCGGCGGTTACATTGGATTAGAAGCGGCGGCAGTGGCTGCAACTAAAGGGTTGCGCGTAACCTTGGTTGAAATGGCAGATCGAATTTTGCAGCGCGTTGCCTGCGAAGAAACCTCTGACTACTTTCGTGATCTGCACCAATCGCACGGGGTTACAATCCTAGAGGGGGTCGGTCTGGAACGGTTGGATGGCGAAGGCCATGTCTCATCCGCCACCTTGACCAATGGTGAAACACTGGATGTGGATTTTGTGATTGCTGGCATCGGGATTATGCCGTCGACCGAGCTGGCCGAAACGGCTGGGGTCGCGATCGATAACGGAATTCAAACCGATGAACACGGGCGCACGAGCGTTGATGGAATTTGGGCCGCAGGCGACTGCACATCGCTTCCATATCGCGGCACGCGCATAAGGTTGGAGAGCGTTCCTAACGCAATTGATCAAGCAGAGATTGTCGCTGAAAACATCATGGGTGCGCAAAAAGAATACGTAGCAAAGCCATGGTTCTGGTCTGATCAGTATGATGTGAAATTGCAAATCGCTGGCCTGAACATCGGGTATGATGAAGTTATCACGCGCTATTCTGGAAGCGCTTTGTCGTTTTGGTATTTTAAGGGAAACGAGCTTTTGGCAGTTGACGCAATGAATGATCCGCGCGGTTATATGGTTGGGAAACGTCTTATCGAGGCGGGAAAAACTGTTAGCAAAACTGCGTTAGCTAATCAAGATACCGATATGAAATCGTTGTTGAAATGAGGATTGTAGGCGGCGAGTTTAAGGGCACCGCACTCGCATCCATCGGCAAAGGCGACGCGGGGGCACACTTGCGTCCAACCACTGACCGCGTGCGCGAAAGTATTTTCAATCTA
>CALDZS010000160.1 GCA_937944065.1 uncultured Amylibacter sp.
CCGATCTTGTAGTGCTGGGTGCCTATGGGCACGCACGGATGATCCAAGCGGTTTTTGGTGGAACCACCAGAACCATGCTGGAACAAACGTCGTTACCCATTTTAATGGCGCACTAATCTGACGTATATCAATCGCTCAAACAGCAGGCTCTTCGCCTGTCGTTTTTGCTTCGGGATGGCAAAACCCCAACGAGATAATGTATTGTCAGAACCGCGCCATTTGGCAAAGCAGCACACCAAGTCATAGCTAAAGCACTATTTCCCCAAATAATCGCGTCTGATCCATACAGCTTTGCGCGCGTCGTTTTCCCTTCTTTAGCGATAACTCCTAGATTTTCCAATTTCTGCGCAGTAGATATTGTTCAACCATAAATCAAAGGGATATCCGCCATGAAACTGCTCCGCTACGGCCCTACTGGCCAAGAAGTGCCTGCCTTGCTAGACACCGATGGTACAATCCGTGATCTGTCAGGGAAATGCGAAGACTTTCAAGGCGACGCGATTTCACTAGAGGTCATTGAAAAGCTACGCGGCATCGATCCCAAAACCTTGCCCGAACTGCCTGCGGGTGGGCGGATTGGCTGCCCACTGGTCGACGTTCCAAACTTTTTTTGTATCGGTCTAAACTATGCCATGCACGCCGCCGAAACTGGGGCGACCCCGCCACCAGAACCGATGATTTTCAACAAAGCCACGTCTGCGCTTTGTGGCGCTTACGAGGATTTGCCGGTCCCACCGGAATCAACGCAATTGGATTGGGAGGTTGAATTGGGCTTTGTGATAGGCCGCGAATGCCGTCATGCAACACCCGAAAACGCGCTGTCATTCATTTCAGCCTATTTCACCTGTAACGATGTGTCCGAGCGCGACTTTCAAAAAAGCCGTGGTGGTCAATTTGTCAAAGGCAAGTCAGCCACAAATTTCGGACCAATTGGCCCATACTTGGTCACCCCAGACGAGGTCGTTGATCCACAAAATTTGCGCGTCACCACCATGGTGAACGGAAAGACAATGCAGGATTCCAACACGTCTGACATGATTTTCAGCGTTGCTGAGATCATCGTGAATATGAGCAAATACATGACATTACGCACCGGTGATATCGTGATCACAGGCACGCCGTCAGGCGTTGGTTTGGGCATGAAGCCACCAACCTTCTTGAACAAGGGTGATGTAGTAGAGGTCGAGGTCGAGGGGTTAGGCGCGCAACGCGCCACAGTGGTCTAGTCGCGCGGTTTGCTTAGTTGGAATTCCAGATGAGCCTTCACCGTCGGCCATTCGTTTTGAATGATAGAATAGACCGCCGTATCGCGCAGTGACCCGTTTGCCATAACCATATGGTTGCGCAAAACGCCGTCGAACTTCGCCCCCAGCCGCTCAATCGCGCGGCGGCTTTGGGTGTTGACGAAATGGGTGCGGAATTCAACGGCGATACAGTCCAAGACCTCGAACGCATGGGTTAGCATCAGCAGCTTTACTTCTGTGTTCAGCGGACTGCGTTGCACCGCCTTTCGATACCAGGTCGACCCGATTTCTACACGCTTGTTTGCCGCATCGATATTCATATATGTCGTCATGCCAACGGCATGTCCGCTGGATTGATCGATAATCGCAAAGGGCTGCATGGAGCCAGATGCGCGCAGCGCCAAACGGCGTTCTATTTCTGCCGCCATTCCGTCGGCATCGGGGATCATTGTGTACCACAGCAGGTGCAAATCACCGTCGCGCGCCGCCTCTTGCAGATCACTTAGATGATCCATACTCAGCAGTTCCAGTCGCGCGTGTGTCCCGTTCAATGTCACATCTTCAGGCCAGATGCTCATGGTGTTAACCTTTCTTAGTCACTCCCAATTCGCTGATGCCTCCATGGGCCGCAGACCATTCTAACGGGTTGTTTAAGAACGCTTCGACTTGATCCAACGCGGCAGCATCAAAATTTCCACCCTCACGTGCGGATTTTAAAATGTCCCACCATGTGACCAGATAGTGAAGTTGCAGCCCATTCTCGGCCAGCATTTCGTGCGTGTTTTTGAAAATGTCGTAATAAAACACCACCAAGATATGCTCACAAATCGCCTCAGCCTTGCGGATCGCGTCTGCAAACATCAGTTTTGACCCGCCGTCGGTCGTCAAATCTTCCACCAGCAACACACGTTGGCCGGGATGGATGTCCCCTTCGATCTGCGCATCGCGGCCATACCCTTTGGGTTTTTTGCGTACATATTGCATCGGCAGCGCCATCTTGTCTGCGATCCACGCAGCGAACGGAATGCCAGCGGTTTCACCACCAGCGGCACTGTCGAACTGCTCAAACCCGACGTCGCGGTACAGCGTAGCCACCGCGAAATCCATCAAAGCTGATCTGATCCGCGGATGACTTATCAGTTTGCGGCAGTCGATATAAACAGGTGATGCAAGGCCAGAGGCGAATGTATAAGGATCCTCGGGGCGAAACTTTACCGCTTCGATTTCCAAGAACATGGCGGCGGCCAAGCTGGCCATCTCTTCTTTGGTCGCAAATGTGTTGGGAAATGTCATGGGGCAGCCTTTTCAATTTGGTTCCCAACACTTATCCAGATTCGCACCCCAAGCCAAGGCTGTGATTGCATGGCAGGCGCGATGCCCTTAACAAAGACTTATGACCCAAGCTGCTTTTCATTCTGCCCAAGATGCTGAACTGCAATCCGCGTATGCAGATTGGGCGGGCACCTTGCGAATGGACAGTTTGGTGGCGATCACATTAACTGACCCTTGCCACGCGATGGCTGCGTTTATCGGTGTGAACGCCGCTGGAATTCGGTGCGGGATATGCACGAAGGCGCCAAGTGACATATTCGTAGAATTGGATGCGCCCTTACCGCCGAAACCAAAACGCATTCTGGTAGCAACAGCGCCATTTTTGACTTTCACGGGCGGTACAACAGGTGCGCCGAAAATTATTCAGCGTAGTCCTGCCTCGTGGATACACAGTTTCACGCGGCAATCGGTAACACCCAACGACCGTGTTGCTGTTATCGGTTCTCTATCACATTCCTTGGCACTTTACGCCGCCACCGAGGCGCTATTTTGTGGCGCGACCCCTGCCTATCAATCTGCCTCTACCCCAATAGCGGATAGCGCTGCGAGCGTTGTTTATGCGACACCGACTCAATTGGAAGTGCAATGCGAACGTGCACCTCCTGCCCCTTTGGTCAGACAAATCTACGTTGGCGGTGGGCGTTTAGGATCATCTTTGCAAGACCGGCTTGGCAAGCAATTTCCAAACGCGCAGATATCAGCCTTTTACGGAGCCGCCGAAACAAGCTTTGTCAGCATCGCCGACGCGCAAACACCAAAAGGGTCAGTTGGGCGGGCTTTTGATGGCGCAGATGTCAGTGTTGAAGACGGTCAAATTCACGTGCACAGCCCGATGCTGTTTGACGGGTTTATTGGCGCAAATGGAACCTTAATACCGCGCCCAGCTGGTCCCGTCACGGTGGGCGAGTTGGGCCGTTTGGATGCCAATGGAAACCTATACTTGATGGGACGTGCAGACAGGCAAGTTACAATCGCAGATCAAAGCATTCATTTGGACGTGGTCGAGGACCGGATCCTAGCGCGCAATGAGATCAGAAAGGTCGCTGTGATTAGCTTGCCTGATCCACTGCGCGGTCAGGCGTTATACGCCGCTATCCAAGCACCAAGCACGCTTGATCTACCGTTGGACTTGCCCAATAACATGCGTCCAAGGCGGGTGATAAAAGTGGATCATTGGCCACTGTTGGCATCAGGAAAAACAGATTACACGGCGGTCGCCGCTCTGTTTAAACACACGCAATGACACCGCGCGCTTACATTATTTCTGCCAAACGATCGGCCGTGGTACCCCGA
>CALDZS010000161.1 GCA_937944065.1 uncultured Amylibacter sp.
ACACATCCAATCACCAAGGCTGATCTGATGCTGACGGCACCGATGCCCGAGCATATGCAGCGCACGTGGGATATGTTCGGTTGGCAAACTAAATACGCACCCGTGGAGCCGTTCGAGGATTTGATGTGACCCCAAGCCTAAAGAAACGGTTTTGGAAAACGGTTACAGTGACGCAAGACGATACAGGGTTTGGCGTCGCGCTAGACCAGCACCAATTGAAAACACCGTTAAAAGCTTCTTTCTGTGTGCCAACCCGTGCACTGGCGGACTTGGCGCGCGACGAATGGGATGCACAGATTGAAACCGTCGCTCCAATGGCCATGCCGACCACGCGCCTGATCAACGCAACACTTGATAAGGTGTCGATCAACAAACAGGCAGTCATTGATAACCTGGCAGAATACGCTGGGACTGATCTTCTGTGTTACCGTGCAGAACGTCCCGCTGAATTGGTGGGCCGGCAGGCTGACGCGTGGGACCCGATCCTTGGTTGGGCTGCATCTGAATTTAAGGCACCGTTGAAAGTTACTGCCGGGGTGATGTTTGTCGAGCAGCCCGAGCAAAGTCTGGCGAACCTAAAGGCAGAACTGGAAAAGCTGAGTGCCTTCGAACTGTCTGCCGCGCACGAGCTGATCTCGATCAGTGGGTCACTGGTAGTAGCAATGTCGGTTTTGACGAATCATCTGAGTGTCGAACAAGCCTGGGAAGCTTGCCGAGTTGATGAGACTTTTCAGATTGAACAATGGGGTGCAGATGAAGAAGCCGAAGAGATGGCCGCGCTGAAGGCTGAGGCCTTTGCGTTTGCAAAAACCTTCTATGATGCCTGCCAATAATTGATTTCGCTGAGTTATTAGGTCAGCTTTTTTGACTTATATGCAATACCGTTGGTTGCATTGCTAATGTCAGTAATGCGATTAGAAATCAGACCTTATGAATAGGTATGTTTTGCTGACGTAGTTTTTACGCAACGTAGTCAACCCCCTAGAACATATAATCAACCCTTGACCTGTGCCCACGATATGAACCACTATCGGCGCTAGTGCCAGGGGGGAGTCTTCTGGTCTGCTAAAGCTAACCCGTTGGTTAGTATACCCGCCTTTCTAAAAGGCAAAAATTCAGGATGAGGTAAAAATGAAAAAATCTGCATTTCTCGGCACAGCTGTAGCTGCTACTTTGGTAGCTGGCGCATCTTTCGCCGGTACATTGGAAGATGTAAAAGCAAAAGGTCACGTTCAATGTGGCGTATCAACTGGTCTAGTTGGTTTTGCGGCTGCTGACGCAAATGGTAACTGGGATGGGTTCGACGTATCAGTATGTCGCGCACTTGCAGCTGCTGTTCTTGGCGATCCACAAGCTGTTAAATTTACACCAACAACAGGTAAAACTCGTTTTACTGCGTTGGCATCTGGTGAAGTTGACGTGCTTGCACGTAACACAACATGGACGTTCTCTCGTGACGTTGACCTAAAGTTCACTTTCATCGGTGTTAACTACTATGATGGTCAAGGCTTCATGGTTCCAAAAGCATTGGGCGTTTCATCAGCTAAAGACCTAGACGGCGCGACAGTATGTATCCAAACTGGTACAACAACAGAGCTGAACTTGGCTGACTTCTTCCGCACAAACAACATCTCTTACGAGCCAGTGCCAATCGAAACAAACGCAGAAGCACAAGCACAATACCTTGCTGGCGCATGTGACGTTTACACGACTGACGCATCAGGCCTAGCGGCTACTCGTGCAACATTCGAGTCACCTGCTGAGCACACAGTTCTTCCAGAGATCATCTCTAAAGAGCCATTGGGTCCACTAGTTCGTCACGGCGACGACCAATGGGCTGACATTGTTCGTTGGACTTTGAATGCACTTATCGCAGCTGAAGAGCTGGGTGTGACATCTGCAAACGTCAAAGATTCAGCAATGTCTGCTGGCAAAAACCCAGAAGTTAACCGTCTGTTGGGTACAGAAGGCAACTTGGGCGAAATGCTTGGTCTGTCAGCTGATTGGGCGAAAAACGCAATCGCTGCTGGTGGTAACTACGGCGAAATCTTTGAGCGTAACATCGGCGAGAAAACTGCCATCGGCATCTCTCGTGGTTTGAACGCACAATGGACAAATGGCGGCCTACTTTACACGCCTCCATTCCGTTAAGCTTTAGATCAGGCGCGACCTTCGGGTCGCGCCTTTTTTATATCTGCTGCTGCATATTTCAAAACGTATCTGTAATTGCCGAACGCCTATCTTAGGTTAGGGGTTTCGCTATTGCCGTGACATTATTGGAGGATATATGTCGACCTTATCAGACCCACCCAAAGAAGGGTTTAAGATCAGTCAACTGATCTATGACACCCGATACAGATCGATGACCATTCAGGTTATTGCTCTTATTTTATTCTTACTCGCTGTTGGCTGGTTGGCAACAAATGCGGCTAGAAATCTGGCTGAACTGGGCAAACCTCTTGGGTTTGGCTTTTTGGCAGAGCGCGCTGGGTATGACATCAACCAAAAACTAATCGAGTATAATTCAGATTCCTCACACATTCGCGCCGCATTTGCGGGCGTATTAAACACCTTACTTGTGGCCTTTCTGGGCTGCCTGACGGCGACAGTCGTCGGGGTTTTGATCGGCGTTCTACGTCTGTCAAAAAACTGGCTAATCTCAAAAATGATGACGATCTACATCGAAGGGTTCCGCAATGTGCCGGTACTTTTGTGGATTCTGGTTGTTTTCGGCATCATGATCGAAGTCACCCCGCCGCCCAAAGCGTTCAAAGGGGAAAATCCAGAAGCGGCCATGACGCTGTTCGACAGCGTTGCGATCACCAACCAAGGTGTCTTTATTCCAAGGTTGAGTTTCACTGAGTTCGGTTGGGGTTATATCATAGCCCTATTGATTGCAATTTTCGGCATTCGCTGGATCACCAAAAAAGCCAAGGCAAAGCAAATAGAAACTGGCATATATCCTCATACGTTTCTGTATAAACTTGCCGCTTTCATGGTCCCACTTTTGGCATGTTACTTTATCAGTAATGTGTTCACCAAAAACCAAGATCGTGATTTCTTGGTGCGGTCCTCGGGGCAAATTACAACGCTTGCTGATATGGCAAGTGCGGATGAGCGTTTCGATTATTGTCTGGTTGGCGGTAACGCTGGATCGCTAAAAGGTCTCAGCGTACTGGAAGAAGCCGGCGTTACGGTTCGTCGCAAAAAATTCGTTACAGAAAAAGGCGCGTTGAGCGATTTTTCGAAAGAGAAATGTAATGTCATCAGCGTGCGCGAAAGCGAAGCGGATGAGATTATGGCGCAATCTCGTTTGGATAAGCTAGGCACTGATGGCACTATCAGCCGGACAGTTGCGGACTTTACGACTGGAAACAATATCCAAGTAGATACGCCAGAGTTGACAAAGAAAGGTATTCCGCGGTTCGAGGGCGGAACACATATTCGGAACTCTTTGATCGCGCTTTGGTTTGCGTTGTCGCTGTATACAGCTGCGTTTATCGCCGAGACTGTGCGTTCGGGTATCCAAGCGATATCCAAAGGCCAGACAGAAGCGGCTGCCGCCTTGGGGCTTCGCTCTGGTCGGATCATGAGCCTTGTGGTGTTACCACAAGCGTTGCGGGTGATTATTCCGCCGATGATCAGTCAATATTTGAACCTTACCAAAAACTCATCACTCGCGATTGCCGTGGGATACATGGACATTACCGGCACGTTGGGCGGCATTACGCTGAACCAAACGGGCCGTGAAATGGAATGCCTGATTATCTTGATGGCGATCTATTTGGTGATCAGCCTTACGATCTCGGGTATCATGAACTGGTACAACGAACGTGTTAAGTTGAAGGAGCGCTAAGATGACAAATTCTTCTAACGCATCATATGTACGGACAGAAATGCTGGGCGAAAAACCAGCACCTGTTGGGCAAACTGGCATAATACGCTGGTTCCGCGAAAACCTGTTTTCATCCATTCCCAACGCAATCATGAGTTTGGTTGCCTTGTGGATGATTTACTTAGTTCTCAGCCATGTTCTGCCTTGGATTTTCCAATCATCATGGAACGCAAACTCCCTAAAGGAATGCCGTGCCGCGATTAAAGAAGCATACGGCGAAGGAACCCATGGTGCCTGTTGGGCCGTGATCCGTGAACGCTTTTTACAGTTGATCTATGGGTTCTACCCGTCAGAGCTTTACTGGCGCCCGAACTTAGCCTTTATCGGCATGTTGGTGGCACTCGCACCGATCTTGTTCAATAAATTGCCGCGTAAGATGTTGGGCTTCACAGCGTTGTACCCTTTCTTGGCTTTCTGGCTACTTTGGGGTGGATCAGTCTGGCTACCATTTATGATCATTACCGGCTTCGTGTTAGGCTATGTCGCCTTCACCATGTTGCCACACTATATTGGTACATTGGGCGCAACCATTGCGGCCTTCCTGGTACCCGTATTGTTTTGGCTACTTCTTGCAGGGCCGTTTGCATCAGGCATGCAGTCAATCGCTGATGTCGGGTTGGAACCAGTAGAGTCCGCCAAATTCGGTGGCTTCATGCTGTCGATCTTGATCGGTATTACAGGCATCGTTATGTCGTTGCCGATTGGGATTTTATTGGCACTGGGTCGCCAATCAGATCTTCTGATCGTCAAAGCAATCTGCGTTGGGTTCATTGAATTCATCCGCGGCGTGCCATTGATCACCTTGCTGTTTGTGGCATCCACCTTGTTGAACTATTTCATGCCTCCGGGCACGACATTTGACATCATTCTGCGCGTTATTATCATGGTGACCTTGTTTGCATCTGCCTACATGGCCGAAGTGATACGTGGTGGTTTGGCTGCCCTTCCAAAAGGTCAGTATGAAGGTGCCGACAGTTTGGGGCTGGATTTCTGGCAATCAACACGTCTGATCATCATGCCACAAGCGTTGAAAATCTCGATCCCATCGATCGTGTCGACGTTCATTGGCCTGTTTAAAGACACCGTGTTGGTGTCGATCATCGGCCTGCTGGATCCAATCGGTCTATCAACCAACATTCGTGCGGACGCTGCATGGAACGGAATTATTTGGGAACTGTACGGCTTTATCGCCCTTGTGTTCTTTATCTTCTGTTTCTCAATGTCACGCTATTCCATGTATCTGGAGCGTAAGCTTCAGACCAGCCACTAAGGAGAATTTCTAAAATGGCAAACACTGCTACTCAAATGGGCATCTCGGACGAGATCGCCATCCAAATCGAAAACATGAACAAATGGTACGGATCGTTTCATGTGCTTAAAGATATTAACCTAACGGTTAATCGCGGAGAACGCATCGTGATCTGTGGCCCGTCAGGGTCTGGTAAATCAACACTGATCCGTTGCATCAATGCGCTGGAAGAACACCAGCAGGGCAAGATCACTGTGGATGGTACGCACCTCTCGTCCGATTTGAAAAACATTGATGCGATCCGGTCAGAGGTTGGAATGTGTTTCCAACACTTCAACCTGTTCCCGCACCTGTCGATTTTGGAGAATTGTACTTTGGCACCGATCTGGGTTCGTAAGACACCCAAAAAAGAAGCCGAAGAAATGGCGATGCATTATCTGGAAAAAGTGAAAATTCCAGAGCAGGCTGACAAATACCCAGGTCAGTTGTCAGGTGGACAGCAACAGCGTGTGGCGATTGCGCGCTCGTTGTGCATGGAGCCCCGCATTATGTTGTTCGATGAGCCAACATCTGCGCTGGACCCAGAGATGATTAAAGAGGTGTTGGACACCATGATCGAACTGGCCGAAGAAGGTATGACCATGCTGTGTGTGACCCACGAGATGGGCTTTGCTCGTCAGGTTGCGAACCGCGTTATCTTTATGGATGCAGGTCAGATTGTGGAAGAGAATGAACCAGAAGAGTTCTTCAACAACCCACAATCAGAACGCACTAAATTGTTCCTAAGCCAGATCTTGGGCCACTAATAAAGAACTAAATCTTTACGATTTTAGGTCGCTGGGCGTTATAAACACGTCCAGCGTTCCTGTTTTAAAGTCCAGCTTTGCCCAATCATCAATATCGAAATCCACGACTGTTATAGCAGCCGTAGGATAGGTGCAGAATTTGGGATGCTCTGGGCGTTTGGCAAGGATACGGCTGGCAAAATAGCCAGTTCCAGGGTTGTGCGCAAACACCATTACACAATCGTCCGTCAGGCCTTGCACTTGCGCCAATATTTGATCTTCTGACGCGTGATATAAGGATCGTTTGTAGCTTATCTCGGCATCGCTGTCTTTCAAGATAGCGGCACAGGTTTCGACACAACGTTCAGCGGTGGAGCACAGAACTTGCGTTGGTGACAATTTCCGCTCTGCCATCCACGCAGCCAACAATTCACAATCCGCACGTCCACGCGCATTTAGGGTGCGATCATGATCGCTTAGGTCCAAGTTATCCCAGCTGGATTTGGCGTGGCGCATAAGGATTAGTCGTTTCATTCAGGCTCCTACAAAAGCGCGCATATGCAGGGCAGATTGCTGCTCGCTGCGGTTCGCGCCCTTGCTTATAGGACAAATTCGACGCACAGCACAGCCCTTGTTTAAGCAGTCCGTGCCCTCGGGTGTGCGCAAATAGGATTTGCATTTTTCCACGTCATAACCGCCTGCGTTCAGTGCATCTACAGGGCAGGCGTTGGCACACGGCTTTGCAAGGCAATCGTCACAAGGGCGTGCAGAATTCACACTTAGATCGGCAATATCATGGTCAAATTCCAACGCACCGCGGTAAGATATCAACAAGCCCTGTGTATCATGTACCAGCATACCAACATGGCTAAGCCATGCGCGACCTGACTGTTGGGCGTAGGTCAGAAATGGTGCGTAGGGCGGTCCCCCAAAAGGCAGGAGCGCGCGCGCGCCAGTTTCTTTGCTCAGTTGTTCAAAAACCCGCGTCGACCACCGGTCGACAGGATTGATCTGCCCATCCAACCCTTCGGATGAGGCCGAAAAAACTGTCCAAAAATCCGCTGCGGGACCAAACAATACCAAACAGCCGTGGCTCTTGTCAGCTGGTACTACGCCAAGGACATCCAGCCCATAGGGCTGGGCCATGTGGGAGACCTTGTCGAGTTTCATTTGCTTTTAAAGGGCAACAGCATGACCCAAGTGAACTTGGCAGGCCGATCATCTTGCCATTGTAGGCCGATGGTCATGTCGTCATGCCCATCTTTGGGTTGCGCGATATAGGTTCCGAATATTTGATCCCAAATAGACAGTGAAAACCCGTAATTACTGTCATGCTCTGCGCGATCCACCGAATGATGCACGCGGTGCATGTCAGGCGTTACGATCACGCGTCGCAGTTTTCGATCCAACCACAATGGCAGACGCAGGTTAGCATGATTGAACATGGCCATGCCGTTCAACATAACCTCGAACAGGATCACTGCTAGGGCAGTTGGCCCCAACAGATAAATCACACCGATCTTTAATAGCATCGACAATGCGATTTCTATCGGATGAAATCGAATGGCCGTGGTGACATCCATATCGCGGTCAGCATGATGCAC
>CALDZS010000162.1 GCA_937944065.1 uncultured Amylibacter sp.
TCTTACCCCCAAAGAATTTTGTCATGACTGGAACATGCTATGTGCGCTGACACACCCGAATATAAAACCACGTTAAACTTGCCGAAAACCGACTTTCCAATGCGCGCGGGACTGCCCAAGCGAGAACCAGAATGGTTGGATCGTTGGGCGAAAATCGGCATCTACGATCGGTTGCGCGAAAAGCAAGGACGCAAGAGTTTCGTTCTGCATGACGGTCCTCCGTACGCGAACGGGAATCTGCACATCGGTCACGCGCTGAATAAAATCCTGAAAGATTTCATCGTTCGATCTCAGCAAATGCTGGGCAAGGACAGTCGCTACGTTCCAGGCTGGGATTGTCACGGTTTGCCGATTGAATGGAAAATCGAGGAACAGTACCGCAAAAAGGGCAAGAACAAAGACGATGTGCCTGTGATCGAGCTGCGCCAAGAATGCCGCAAATTTGCCGAAGGCTGGATCGATATCCAGCGTGATGAATTCAAACGTTTGGGCATTACCGGCAATTGGGCCAATCCATATCTAACCATGGACTATCATGCAGAGGCGGTGATCGCCGAAGAATTTATGAAGTTCGTGATGAACGGCGCACTGTATCAGGGCTCAAAACCCGTGATGTGGTCGCCTGTCGAAAAGACAGCACTGGCAGAGGCCGAGATTGAATATCACGATCACAAATCGCACACTATCTGGGTGCCGTTTAAGATTACCTCTGATGTGGCCGAAGATTTGGCAGAAGCACGTGTTGTGATCTGGACGACCACTCCGTGGACGATCCCATCGAACAAGGCGGTGGCATACAACAAGGGTCTGAAATACGCGCTTTATGAAGTGACTGGCGCGCATGACGGCAATTGGGCGGCCAATGGGGATCGTTATGTCATGGAACACACATTGGCGCTTGCGGCCTTTGCGGCAGCCAATGTCGAGGAAGATGGCTTCAAATTTATTCGCGACGTGTCTTCAGAAGAATTGGAAAATATGGTTTGCGCACACCCATTGGCGGGTGCAGATGGTGCCGATGGGTTCTGGGACTACGACGTTCCGATGATCGACGGTGATCACGTGACCAACGAAGCAGGTACGGGATTTGTCCATACGGCCCCGTCGCACGGTGCGGACGACTATGAGGCGTTCATGAAACGTAACTGGTTGGACCGGATGACCCATAATATCGGCGAAGCATCAGAGTTTTTGCCGCATGTCCCGTTCTTTGCAGGCATGGAAGTGTTCGACCGTAAAGGCAAAGAGGGCAAGGCGAACCCGGCTGTGATCAACAAATTGGTCGAGGTTGGTGGTATCATCGCGCGTGGACGCGTGACGCACAGCTATCCACATTCATGGCGCTCAAAAGCGCCGATTGTATTCCGCAACACACCGCAATGGTTCACTGCAATCGACAAAGAAATCGGTGGCAATGATACGCACGGTAAAACCATTCGCGAGCGTGCGTTGACCGAAATCGATAATGTAAAATGGACACCACAATCAGGTCGTAACCGTCTACACTCAATGATCGAAGCGCGTCCAGATTGGGTTATGTCGCGTCAACGTGCCTGGGGTGTGCCGTTGACGTGTTTCACCCGCAAAGGATCGCTGCCAACCGATGATGATTTCATCCTGCGCGACGCGGGCGTAAATGCACGTATCGTCGAGGCCTTCGAAACAGAAAGTGCCGATTGCTGGTTCGCCGATGGCGCCAAAGAACGGTTCCTTGGTGGTGACTATAACGCTGACGATTGGGATCAAGTTTACGATGTGTTGGATGTCTGGTTCGACAGTGGATCAACCCATGCGTTCGTGATGCGCGACCGCGAAGATGGTCCCGAAGACGGCGTGGCTGACCTGTACCTTGAAGGCACCGATCAACATCGCGGTTGGTTCCATTCTTCGCTGTTGCAGTCTTGCGGAACCAATGGACGTGCTCCTTACAAAGGTGTCGTCACGCACGGGTTTACGCTGGATGAAAAGGGCATGAAAATGTCCAAATCCATTGGCAATACCATCGTGCCAGAAACAATCGTCAAACAGTATGGCGCGGATATCCTGCGTCTTTGGGTTGCACAGGTTGATTATAAAAACGACCAACGCATTGGACCTGAAATCCTGAAAGGTGTCGCAGACAGCTATCGTCGTTTGCGCAACACTATGCGGTATATTCTTGGTAATTTGGAAGGCTTCACAGACGCCGAACGTGTAGAGCCTGCAGATATGCCAGAGTTGGAGCAATGGGTTCTGCACCGCTTGGCGGAACTGGATATCGCCGTTAAGAAAGGCTATGAAGCCTATGATTTCCAAGGCGTTTTTCAACAACTGTTCCAATTTTGTACGGTTGATCTGTCGTCGGTCTATTTCGACATCCGCAAGGATGTTCTTTATTGTGATGCGGATGACAGCAATGCACGCCGGTCTTCGCGGACGGTTCTGGATTTGTTGTTCCACCGCCTGACAACATGGCTGGCACCGATGCTGGCTTTTACAATGGAAGATGTGTGGCTGGAACGGTTCAAAGGCGATGATGTTTCTGTGCATTTGGAAGATTTTGCAGAAACACCGTCAAGTTGGCTGAACCCAGACCTCGACGCGAAATGGACGGCAATCCGAACAGTGCGACGTGTGGTGACAGGTGCGATCGAAATCGAACGCAGTGCGAAAAACATTGGTGCTAGCCTTGAAGCGGCGCCAACGGTTTACATCGCTGATGCTGATGTCCGTGCACAAATCCAAGGTGTTGATTTCGCAAATATCTGTATCACATCCGACATCACAGTTAGCGCCGATGCGGCACCCGCAGGTGCGTTTACACTGGATGATGTCGACGGCGTTGCAGTTGTCTTCGCGAAAGCGACAGGCGAAAAATGCGAACGTTGCTGGAAAACACTTCCCGATGTAGGATCGCATAAACATGCAGGTACGTGTGGGCGGTGTAGCGAGGCTCTTGGATGAATGTAGGCGTAACCAAAACTCCTGTTGGATTTGTATCCATCACAGAAGTGGACGGTGCGATTACGAAACTATCTTGGGGCGGTCAAAGTGCCGGCAACCGATCTGAACTAATCAAAGAAGGCCTTCGTCAATTGGAGGCCTTTTTTAACAAAGAGCGGAATTACTTTGATCTGCCATTGGCACCCAAAGGCAGCTTGTTTCAACAGTTGGTGTATCGTCAGATGCAAAATATCCCAATGGGCCAGACGCGTACGTACGGCGATATCGGCGAAGCATTAGACAGCCCAGCCCAAGCCATTGGACAGGCATGCGGGTCAAACCCGATCCCGATCATTATCCCATGCCACCGCGTAGTGGGTGCAGACAGTTTGGGCGGATATTCTGGCCGGGGCGGGGTGGAAACCAAAGTGCAATTGCTGCGCTTTGAGGGGGCACATAGTCTTTTAATATGACATTTTCAGTATTTCTTGCCGTTCTGTTTGCGGCATTGTTGCACGCCAGCTGGAATGCGACCGTAAAATTCGGCAAAGACAAATTCCAAGCCATGGTGCTACTGTCGGTTGCACACGGTATTATCGGGCTGATTATGATGGCAGTGTTTCCCGCGCCCAAGCCAGAGGCGTGGGGATTATTGGCTTTGTCCGTTGCTTTTCACCTGATCTACAAAGCCTGCCTGACAGGGGCCTATCAACGCGGTGATCTATCGCGTGTTTATCCAATCGCGCGCGGCACTGCCCCGATGATTGTTTTGGTTGCAGGATTTTTTCTATTACCAGACCAGATTACACCGCGCCAAGTCGTTGGGGTGGTTACCATTGGGGCAGGTATCTTGATGATGGCGCGCGGAGTGTTCACCAGTGGGGAATCGCGCGCTTTGCTACCATTCGCGCTTGGTTCCGCACTGGGTACTGCGGGTTATTCCTTGTCGGATGGAATGGGTGCACGCTTGTCAGGCGATGCATCTGGATATGTCGGCTGGCTATTCTTTTTCGACGCGCTTTTATTCACCATTTGGGGCCTCTATGCGCGAGGCATGTCCGTCATCCCGCGTGATCCAAAGATATTGGGAATAGGGTTGAGCGCAGGCGCTATGTCAGTGGGTGCTTATTGGATCGCCGTGTGGGCCATGACAGTTGCCCCCATCGCCTTGGTCACTGGATTGCGCGAAACATCCGTGATGTTCGCGGTTTTTATCGGTGTTGTTTTTATGGGTGAAAAAGCAGACCGTGGTAAGCTAATCGCGGCAGGGATAATCTTTGGCGGTGTGATCCTTACGCGGATTTAGCTGGAACCACCTGCTGGATAACGCCCACGCACAGCAAGTAGGCACTGGTCACGACCAAACCAGTCGTGACGACCGGGCCTGGATGAAAATTTGTCCATGCGGCGATGCCCGCCAATGCCGTCCACAGAACGGCAATGGGTAAGCTAAGCTCGCGCCACCGCTCAGTACGCACTGGATGAATGAACTTCATCGGTGAAAATTGGCTGGCGGCCAGAATTACCGTCAGGATCAATATGATCACCCAGTGGGGGGATGTCGCGAACATCACAAGCACGAACATATTCCAACAACCCGGAAATCCAGCAAAACTGTTATCCTTGGTCTTCATCCGCGTATCCGCGAAATATAGCGCCGAGGTGAAAGTGATCACAATAATACACACCCAACCTGACCACCCGTTTAGCAATCCGCTGACAAACAGCGCATATGCTGGGATGAACACGTAAG
>CALDZS010000163.1 GCA_937944065.1 uncultured Amylibacter sp.
GATGCGTTGATTATCCAAGATACGCAAACTGTCGGCACCTTTGGGTGATAGGTTAACGCGCCCCCCTTCTGCCGCCGTTGCCACAAAAAACAGTTGCTGTTTCTCAATAAATCGCCGCAACGTCCCGTTAAGTTTTGTACCGGTTCCCATAGCCTTATTCCTTTTTAACTCAACAGAACAATAAGAGAACAAAATTTAAGGTGCAACTTTTCATTTCATCGCAGCCCATCAACCAATGAAGGGGTTCTAGCGCCCGACCGCCATTGCAATCCGCGCCGCAATTAACTTACCAAACAAGCGAAATGGAAAACGCGGGTAACTGGGGGCGTCGGTTGGAAGAACTGTTTCCGATTGCCTATTTCGCGTATTGGTTCGCATCTCCACCAGTGGCAAGCCACCTGCGTCAAACCGGTTGCGATATGTCGAAACCCAATGACCATACTTAAATTTCAGATACATACTGGAATTACAACATGTCGCGACATACCGTTTGGTCGGCGAGTTTTCTTTCAACTTAAGACCTTTTAACAGACCCTTGCCAGAAACGCAGTGCCATCTGTCGTCCCTGTAAGTTAAATAAGACGCACCGCCATCGGCATCCAACACGCAGGGTGCATTCGGCAATGCCTCGATCATTCGCCCACCGGCCCGACAATCATTGCAATAACATACCGCTGTTACAATAGGATCACCGTCCGCTTCGAATTGAACTTGCCCGCAGGCACACTTGGAAATGCGTTTGATTAAAGTCATTTCGTACTCAAGCAAGCTTGGGCCTCGGCGATCAGCCTCTGTACTACCTCTGCGACGGTAGAATATTCACGCACATGTCCAACTGCTTGACCAGACCACAGCGCGACCGTATCAGGTTTGCCTGCTTGTGCGCTAGCCTTGCGCAAAGGTGCTGTCGCGGTGTTCATCAGCGGGAAATCAGGCCAATCGGTTACATCAGCCATATCGCGGGCATAGTCATTTGCAATGGTACGAGCCATGCGTCCAGAGAACGCTTTGCTAAACATGGTGTCGTCACCACTCGCCGCAATCACGGCGTCTTTGTGAACTTGAGGTACGGCAGATTCCTCGGTGGCCAAAAAGGCGGTGCCAATCTGCACTCCATCTGCACCCAACGCAAGCGCCGCCGCAATACCGCGCCCGTCACCTATTCCGCCCGCCGCGATCACTGGAACGTCTACGGCATCAACAATCCTAGGCAACAACGCGAATAGCCCCGCTGCATCCGCGCCATTGCGTGGCAAGAACCAACCATTATGGCCACCAGCCTCTGCGCCTTGTGCAATCACCGCATCAGCGCCATTGTCTTGCAAATAGACCGCTTCGGCCACCGATGTAGCGGTGGACAGGATTGTAATACCTGCATCTTTCAGCTGCGTGACCAGCCCAGCATCAGGAAGGCCGAAATGAAAACTAACTACGGACGGGGCGGCTTGTAAGACGACATCGCACCGGGTTTGGTCAAAATATACACTAGCGTCGGTAAATGCAGGCACCTCGCCTGCCCCCACACGGTTATACCACGAGCCTAAACGAGCCTGTGCTGCTGCGATCTTATTCATATCCATCTTTGGCGGCAGGTGCACAAAGAAGTTCAAGTTCACGCCTTGATTGATCACCGCGCGCAACGCCGCGATATCCGCCGTCATCACCGCATTTGTTTGCAAAGCACACCCTAGTGATCCCATGATACCTGCCTTGGCAGATGCGGCCGCCATTGCAGGGGTGCTGGCCCCCGCCATCGGTGCTTGGATAATCGGATGGTCGATCTGTAATAGATCAGTCAGTCGAGAAGATGGATAAGACATATCGACTACAGAACATCTAGTAGGTGACAGTGTCAACGCTAGGCGTCAGAGTATAATGCCTTCGCCCGCGCCTCGAACGCGCCAACGATCCGTTGCATTGCTTCGCCAAAAACCACACCGATCAGGCTTTGCAGGATTTTCGACTTAAACTCGAAGTCCACAAAGAAATCAACCTCGCACCCGTCGGGGCGATCCACAAACGTCCAATGATTGTTCAGATACTTAAACGGGCCGTCCAGATACTCGACGTCAATTTTCTGCTCTGCCTCGTGCAACGTGACACGGCTGGTGAATTTTTCTCGGAACACTTTGAACGAGATCACCAAATCTGCATCAATCACTTCGCGGTCAGGATGGTGTACGCGTTGTGTAATCCGCGCCGCTGAACACCAAGGCAAAAACTCTGGATAGGCGGTCACATCTGCGATCAATGCGAACATTTGTGCGGAGGTATAAGGAAGGGTTCGTTTTTCGGCATGAGTGGGCATGACCCCCATCTAATCACTCAAACCCGGTTCGTCATCGGCAAACTTGCCGCATCGCCAACAAATCTTTAATACGCAGCATATGAACCTATTCTGGCTAATGCGCATGAAGCGCTGGACGCAACACCCGCCGTCCATGAAACGCGTGAAGCTGGTGCTTGTCGTTTTGGCGATTTGCATCTGTGTTGGCCTGTTCGAACATTTCTACGGCTGGCCTGATGCGTTAACCGTTAACAATACCGGCCATCGGCGCATTCTACGCTAAGTTACCCCGAATAGGCTTGACTTAACCTGCGCACCCCTAAACAAGCGCGTTAAATCCAAACAAAGGCGTCAACACCCATGCTGACAGGCACAGTAATCTGGTATAATGCGAAAAAAGGCATTGGCTTTATCAACCCTGATCAGGGCGGCGAAGATGTGTTCATCCACATGCGCGCACTAAAAGCGTCTGGCATCAAACAAGTCAAAGACGGAGAGATGCTGACATATGAGCTGGTCGAGGACCCTGAAACAGGTCGTGCAGCCGCAGGCAATATCAGCCGTTTGACCGAGGATGAAGCCAAGATTCTGACCAAATCCCCTGCGTCAAAAGCAGCGGGCGCCAAAGCACCAGTTGTTGCACCGACACCCAAGAAAACAGCAGCGCCAGCGGCGGATGCATCTGCGTTTGCCAAACTCGGCCTAGACGATCAAATCGTAAGTGCTTTGTCCATCATGGGCTATGAAACACCGACCCCTATTCAGGCCCAAGCCATCCCATTGGTGATCGAAGGTCGCGACATAGTCGGCCTCGCCCAAACGGGTACCGGTAAAACCGCCGCGTTCGGATTGCCCTTGATCCACAAATTGCTTACCGAACCGCAAGAGCTGAAAAAACGCGCCACACGTGCGTTGATCTTGACCCCAACACGCGAGCTGGCGTTGCAAATCCACGATAACTTCGTGAAATTCGGCCGCCGCCTGCCGTTGTCCTTCACCCATGCTATCGGCGGCGCACCGATCCGCAAACAAATGCAGATTCTGTCCAAAGGGGTCGACATCCTTGTCGCAACGCCGGGTCGTCTTGAAGACCTCGTGCAACAAAAAGGTTTGCGCCTAGACCAAACCACGTTCGTGGTCTTGGACGAAGCTGACCAAATGATGGATATCGGTTTCATGCCAGCGGTCAAACGCGTCTTGAAACTTGTCTCCCCTGATCGTCAAACCCTGCTGTTTTCGGCCACCATGCCCAAAGCGATCAAAGAGCTGACGAACGAGCACTTGAACGATCCTGCCGAAGTCACGGTTTCCCCCGTGTCCTCTACTGCTGAAAACGTAACGCAAAGCCTGATGCATCTTGTCAAAGCGCATAAAGGTTTGGCGATGGAGCGCATCATCAAGGCCAATCCACGCGCCCGTATCATCGTGTTCGCGCGCACCAAGCATGGATCAGATAAGATGGTTAAGTGGTTGGGAACACAAAGTATTCCTGCCGTTGCCATCCACGGAAACAAATCCCAAGGCCAGCGTCAACGCGCCTTGGATGATTTCAAAAAAGGCAAAGTCTTTGTAATGGTTGCCACCGATGTGGCGGCCCGTGGTATCGACATTCCAGGCATTGAAATCGTTATCAACTATGACCTGCCAGACGTGCCAGAAGCCTATGTTCACCGCATTGGTCGTACCGCACGTGCGGGTGCCAAAGGTCGCGCAATAGCCTTCTGCGCCCCTGACGAGGCAAAGCAATTGTACGACATCCAAAAGCTGCTGAAAATCCAGCTGCCAGTCGAAACGATGGGCGAGCTGACCTACACCCCCGTCGCAAGTGAAAACACCCGCCCACCGCGCGCCGCAACACGCGGTCGCGGACGTCCACGTGACGGCGCACCAAAAGGTGGCAAGTTTAAGGGTGGGAAAAAAGGCGGCAGAGGCGGTAAAGGCAGATAGATAGTCTGGGGGTCGCCGATCCGAAGGGGGGGGGGCGACGCGCCTCTTCTATCAGGCAATTTATCCATACACATGTTGCCGCCTGATCGTTTTCGACCGCCACAAAGGTTGAATTCTCAAATGCGCCTACTAAAGTGCCTTGTAGGACCTAATCACGTCCAAGATTTTAA
>CALDZS010000164.1 GCA_937944065.1 uncultured Amylibacter sp.
CGCCCAAGGGAATAGGAATGCCACCTCTAGATCGAAGATGATGAATAGGATCGATACCAGATAAAACCTAATGTCGAACTTCATCCGCGCATCATCAAATGCGTTAAACCCACATTCGTAGGCCGAGATTTTTTCCGCGTCTGGGTTGCGAACCGCGACGATCATTGCAGCCACGATCAGAATGATCCCAAGGGCCGCAGCTACGCCTACAAAAACAAGGATGGGCAGATACTCTCTGAGCAGGTCGTCCAAGGTGGTTTCCCTCTTATTTGTCTGTCGCATTAAACACGAGTCTTTGGGGGTTTACCGTTTGCCCCAACTAAGGTCAACAAGACCCGCGCGACAAAAGCTAAAAAACAAAGGTAGAAATTAGTGGCTTCAATCGGAATTAATACACCTGTTTAGCTATCGCACCAACTGGCCCGACGGCCACCCTCGTAAGGGCGCGCTAGGTCCATCGCAATCAATTGACCTGCGACGTCGACACCATCAATTTTTAGCACGATTAGAATTCGGCGATATCTATCAGTTCCATGGCTTTCCATTGTCACGTTTCTCGCACGCCAAACCAGCCAACGTAACGCCCATTTCGCACGTACGGCCATAACCCATTCGGCATAACAATTCGCATCTGTTTCGGCAGTATCCAGCCCCATGATCCGCGCGCGATCTTCGATCTTGTCAGGGCACTTTATCGACACTGTGTCACCGTCGACAATATGGGTCACTTTGCAGTCGCTACCTTGCTTGAAATAACCAAGTGCTAGATCACCCACACGCGGCGCAATGGTGAAAAACAACACGCTAACGGCCAATGCCATGAACAATTTTGCACGAACAGCATAATAAAATTTTCGCGCGGTTCGCACCCTAACCCTGCTGGTGGATGGCGTTGACTTCTTGGCGTATTATGTTGGCCACCAATCGGCAATCATCCAGACTGAATGTCAGTGGCAATCGCAGATCAATCAACCCTGCCAACACCCTGTCAGTCGCAGGCATCGATTGCGCATCCGCATAGCGCCAGCTGTCGTGACGCGAAGTATAACCTGCAGGCGTGTCCGCACCGAACCATTTCAACACCACGCCGCGTGCGCCACATCGCGCGACTGTGTCTATCATTTGAGACGTATTAAAGTCTGGCAATAAGAACTGATAAGACGATCCAACCCGCACCGCTTTTGGCAAGGTTTGAACCAGTTGCAATCCCGTGGTGTCGCGTAACGTTTCCGTCATCACATCAACCCGTGCCGCCCATGCGGCGATTTGCGCATCCAGATCGGCAATCTGAGGCCGCAATATCGCAGCGCGCAGATTGTCCATACGCCCCGAGCAATTGGGTGTGTCCAAACGAATATCTTCGAATGTCTCGACAGGCGCACCTGCAAGATGGTTTTCGTACAACATATACGAACCAGACAGCATGGTGGCCCGTGCCATCAGGTCTGCGTCATCGGTAATCAACAACCCACCTTCCCCTGAATTTACATGCTTGAATGTCTGGGTTGAATAGCAGGCGACACGCCCGTGGCGACCACTTTGAACCCCGTCCCAAGTCGCACCCATAGTATGCGCGCAATCTTCAATCACAGCCACGCCAGCGGCATCGCAAATTTGCATCAAGCGATCCATATCAACGATATGGCCACGCATATGGCTCAACATCAAAACCTTTGAACCAGAGCTGGCGATTTTCGCCGACAGATCATCCAAGTCCATAATCAACTGATCGGTGGTTTCGACAAATATCGGCCGCGCGCCAATGCCCGCAATTGCCCCTGGTACGGGTGCCAAAGTAAACCCATTAGTCAAAACAGCATCACCTGCTTGTACCTGCATTGCTTTCAACGCCGCACCAAGCGCGTACCCACCAGAGGCCACCGCCAAACAGTATTTTGCACCCGTATAGTCTGCGAATTCTTGTTCAAGCAACGCAGTTTCTGACTGCTCTCCATCGACGACGTTATATCGGTGTAAACGTCCATGCCGCATCACCGCGATGGCGGCCTCGATTCCCGCCTCTGGAATCGGCTCTTGTTGCGTAAAATTGCCAGTAAATTTCTCGGTCACGTCATCACCCTTGTCATTTGCCACAAAGATGCACTCAGCCCGTAAAATTGCAACCCCAGCAACCCCCTTGTGGAAAATCACTTGCTGAGTTTCGTGTTTTCGAACAGGCTGGGCGGCAGAAAGCCTTGACCCTGGGGAATGCCATGCAAGACATTTTGCGCTTCATTCATAATACCAACTTCGAAGATTTGCCCGCGCACGTGGTTAATCAAGCCGAGCTGTGTGTGTTGGATTTAATCGCTACAGGCTTGGGCGGGTCCACTTTGCCTGCGTCCAAAATCATACGAGATCACGCAACCCATATGATGGGTGGCACACTGCCTCTATTATTTGACGACCGCACGGCGGGACCCATGGGGGTCGCTGTTGCGGGCGGGATGAGCATTGATGCGCTTGATTTTCACGATGGATACAACATGGTCAAAGGCCATATCGGGTGTGGCGTTTTCCCTGCTTTGATCGCGTTTTGCACAGATCAAGGCCAATTGGATGGGCAAGAGTTTTTGACCTCGATCGCAATTGGGTACGAGCTTGGTGCGCGTTTGGGCACATGTCTGCACGCCACCGCGTCTGATTATCACACATCCGGCGCATGGGTGGCCGTGGCCTGTGCCGCACTTGGCGCGCGCATTCTGGGGCTGGACGATAACCAAACACGTCATGCAATGGGTATTGCTGAATATCACGGGCCGCGCAGTCAAATGATGCGAACGATTGATCATCCTACAATGGTTAAAGATGGGTCGGGATGGGGGAGCATGGCAGGTGTTTCTGCCGCCTATTTAGCACGCGATGGATTCACAGGTGCGCCAGCATTGACGGTCGAGAGCGACAGTGCCGCCCCCTATTGGGCAGACCTAGGGGATCGCTGGTATATTATGGAGCAATATTTCAAGCCATATCCTGTGTGTCGTTGGGCGCAAGCCCCCATTGAAGGTGTCTTGGATTTACGGAGAAAACACACTCTTTCAAGCTTTGATGTCGATCGGATCGAGGTGGCATCATTCCATGAATGCATCCGGTTGGCGACGGCAATTCCTGGCGCAACTGACGAAGCACAGTATTCCACCTCTTATCCTTGTGCCGCCGCGATGGTGCGCGGCACTGTTGGTTTAAAAGAGGTTAGCCCTCAATCATTCCAAGATACTGAGATTATTAGGTTATCTACGGGATTGAGAATGTCTGAAGACGATCATTGCAACGAGGCTTTCCCTGATCAAAGATATGCCAAAGTTACATTGCACCTACGCGACGGACGCGTACTTGTTTCAGATTACAAATCCCCGATATGGACGGCAGAGGCCCCGCCAGCAGAGACCGAATTGCGGCAGAAATTTCACACCCTTGCGGCGGAAACGATCAGTGCCACGCGTCGGGACGCGATAGAAACCAGTTTGGCACAACTGAAAACTGGCGGATCACTTGCCGATTTAACCAACCACCTGTGCAAATCTGTTAGCTGATCATACGGTCTAGCAGGTCTGGCAGATCGCTATAATGATCCAACAACGCCTCTGGTTTCATGGCATCAATCCCACGCCCCAAGGGGCCAAAGCTAACCAAGATACTTGGGATGCCCGCATTGGCAGATGTCGATCTGTCCGTCTGCGTATCGCCAACCAAAACAGACCGTTTCCGGTCGCCCCCGACACGGCGGATCGTCTCAAACAGATGCTCTGGATCGGGTTTGCGTACGGGCAAAGTATCTGCGCCCAACAACGCACCAAAATGATGCGTAACGCCCAATCGTTTGATCAGTTCTACTGCCAGATACTCTGGTTTATTGGTGCAGATACCCAACGCGTACCCGCGCGCTGACAGTTCAACCAACGCGTCTTCGACCCCGTCATACAAAACAGTATGAACATCAAGATGCTGCTCGTAATAACTCAACAACAACGGATATTGCGCATCAATTTGCGCCTCGCTTTGAGTAATCCCCAGCCTTTCGAACCCCAAACGCAACATTGCACGTCCGCCACCAAAGGCGGTCAGCATGTCAGTAACAGGGTCCAATTGCGCGCCGTGCCCCATCCCTTCAAAGCACGCGTTTGCGGACGCGATCAGATCTCCGCTCGTGTCTGCCAACGTGCCATCTAGGTCGAATATTGCCGATTTCATGGTGTTACCCCTTATTTGCGCCTTGTCTGCCACAGATCGGTAACGAAATGAAAGCTTTCTTGAGGTCTGCCCCCTTCCCTAACGACACATGCTTGGCTAGAAGGCCAAGAGACTTAAGGAATAATTAAATGACAAATGCAGTGGTGATCTTGGCAGCAGGCAAAGGAACGCGGATGCAATCCGATTTGCCAAAGGTTTTACACAAGGTTGCAGGCGCACCGATGCTAATCCACACAATGCAGTCCGGCGAAGGTGTCGATGCCGTGCGCACAATCGTTGTCGCAGGTCATGGTGCGGAATTGGTTGAAAAAGCTGCACTTGCCTATAACCCAGATGCCACCATCGTTTTGCAAACCGAACAGTTGGGCACGGGCCATGCCGTCGATCAAGCCCGTGATACACTCGCAGATTTCGATGGTGACGTATTTATCCTCTATGGTGATACGCCGTTTATCAAATCTGAAACTTTGGTCGCGATGAAAGCAAAACGCGACAGCGGTGCATCTGTTGTTGTTCTTGGATTTAAAGCCCGCGAAGCAGGAAAATACGGTCGTCTAATCACTGCAATCGATGGCAGCTTGGATGCAATTGTCGAGGCGAAGGATGCTACAGCAGAACAACTGACCGTGGATTTTTGTAATTCAGGCGTGATCTGTGCGCCGCGCGATGTTCTGTTCGATCTCATCGCTAAGACAAATAATAATAATGCCAGCGGCGAGATTTATTTGACCGATATCGTATCACTCGCACGTGCCGACGGCCTGACCTGTGCCGCTGTGGAATGCCCAGAGGAAGAAACCATGGGGGTGAATTCGCGCGTTGATTTGTCAATTGCAGAGGCCGCATTCCAATCTAACGCGCGCCACGAAGCGATGGAAAATGGCGTGACACTCTCTGCCCCTGAAACTGTCTATTTTTCTTATGATACCCATATTGGCCGTGACGTGATCATCGAGCCGAACACAGTATTTGGCCCCGCGACCACAATTGAATCTGGTGCCACCATCCGCGCATTCAGTCACTTGGAAGGGTGCCATGTATCTAGCGGCGCAATCGTCGGCCCCTATGCCCGTCTACGCCCAGGTGCCGAAATCGGCACGAATTCCAAGGTCGGAAACTTTTGCGAAGTTAAGGCCGCCATTGTGGGTGATGGAGCGAAGGTTAATCACCTATCTTATATCGGCGACGCCGAAATTGGCGCGAATGCAAATATTGGCGCAGGCACTATTACTTGTAACTACGACGGCGTATTCAAGCATCAAACGATCATCGGCGAACGCGCCTTCATCGGGTCGAATACAATGCTTGTCGCACCCGTGCGTGTGGGCGATGATGCCATGACTGGATCAGGGTCCGTGATAACCCAAGACGTGTCCGACACTGATTTGGGGTTGGGCCGCGCAAAACAAGCCAACAAAGCAGGCCTTGCCTTGCGTCTGATGACGAAATTAAAAGCAGCCAAAGCTGCGAAAATAAAGGATAGCTAATATGTGCGGTATTGTTGGAATATTGGGTAAACACCAAGCGGCGCCAATCCTTGTCGATGCGCTAAAGCGTTTGGAATATCGCGGCTATGACAGTGCGGGTATTGCAACCGTTTCTGACGGTACGTTGGGTCGCCGCCGCGCGGTTGGAAAACTGGTTAATCTTTCCGATTTGTTGGTGCACAATCCGATCACTGGCACGTCCGGCATCGGCCACACACGGTGGGCTACACATGGTGAACCAAATCTGAACAATGCTCATCCGCATCAGGCGGGCCGCGTTGCAGTGGTTCACAATGGCATCATCGAAAATTTCAAAGAAATCCGCGACCGCCTGACGGCCAAAGGGTATAAATTTGAAACAGAAACTGACACAGAAACTGTCGTGAAATTGTGCCAAGATCATTTGGATGCAGGATTGTCCCCTATCGACGCGGCCGAAAAAACCATTGCTGGCTTGGAAGGGGCATATGCCCTGTGTTTCTTGTTCGACGGCGAAGACGATTTGATGATCGCGGCGCGCAAAGGTTCACCCTTGGCCATCGGTCACGGTGTTGGTGAAATGTTCGTCGGATCAGATGCGATTGCGCTGGCGCCGATGACCAGCAAAGTCACCTATCTGGAAGAAGGTGATTGGGCCGTCATCACGCGCGAAACCTTGGTCATTCGAAATTCCCAAGGTGACTTGGTGAACCGCGACATGCGAGAGCTGGATTTGAAAGCAACCAACACCGACAAAGGCATTCACAAACATTTCATGTCGAAAGAAATCGCTGAGCAGCC
>CALDZS010000165.1 GCA_937944065.1 uncultured Amylibacter sp.
CGCAGGCGCAACATCGAGATTGCCATCAAGGCACCCGTATTGCCGCAAGACACGGCCACAGACGCCTCTTTGTTTTTGACAGCTTCGATGGCTGAATACATCGAGGTGCCTTTGCCGTTGCGCATAGCATGGCTTGGTTTGGCATCCATCTCGATAACACCGTCCACATCGCGAATGTCGCAGCGTGTAGACAGGGTTTTACGTTTGGCAATTAAAGGCTCTAGTGCAGCTTTGTCGCCATGCACCAGAAATCTAATGTCTGGGCTTTGATGGGCTGCTTTGGACATTCCATCAATAACAGCAACAGGACCACGGTCGCCGCCCATAGCGTCGACCGAGATCACAATATCTTTGGAAACAGTGGTGCTGGTATCAGACGCGTCAACCCGTTGGGTGTCAGTGTTCATACCATGATTACCAATGCCTTAGGCCGCGTCGTCGTCTAGATCGACTTCGTTTGCGGATGCAACCACTTCGCGATCAGCATAGTGACCACAAGCGCCACATACGTGGTGCGGGCGTTTTAGTTCGCCGCAGTTTGAACATTCGTTCGGGTTGTCCACAACCAATGAATCATGTGAACGGCGATTACCACGACGCGAGCGTGTAATTTTACTTTTTGGAACAGCCATGTTTAAAACCTCTGGTCGCGGGGCGAACCCCTATTTTCTTTGGGTAAAAAGTGTTTCTACACTTAGAATCCCGAATGATGTCAAGAGCCGCGAAAATACAAAGATAATTGAGTTCTGCAAGCTCTTTCTTCTAACAAGACGCGGCTATTTTTGCAACTTATCCTTTAGCGCCGCCAAACCAGCAAATGGTTTCGCATCATCGTCGGTCATTGGCGCGTTCCCTGGCTTTGTAAATTGGGCGTTTTCAAGGCTCGCACCGTCGGCGCGCGGGTACTCTGGCAGGTTCAATGCAATCACTTCTTGTGCGATTAACCCTAGGTCAATTTCAGTGCCCAGCGGATCCTTTTCAACATCGTCAGGCATTTCGGCAACGCTGTCTTCGTCCGCCTCTTCAAACTCTTTTACAAAGACGCGTTTTACAGGTACGTCGATGCGAGTTTTGACAGGTTCAAGTGTGATGACACACGATTGTGTTGCTGTGGCACCAACGGTGCCGGTAACCACCCAATCCCCTTTGTCCATGGATTTGATTTGGCCACTAAAGCTGAACTTTTTCAGGCTGATCGTGCCCAAAGCTGCATTCATTGCAGTGATCGCATCATCATCCAAGGTGACACTAAATGCATTTGATCCGTTCCCAGATAGGTCTGTAATTTGCACAATTGAATTATTAATATTGTCTTTAATTGGTTTATTGGACATATCTGCATTCCGTAAGGCTGTAGGTCTTGAACAATCAAACTAGGTGTTTGATTGTGGCGTTGCACATCGGTATGTGTGCAAATAGGAAAAGTGTAAAGGCTAGGTTATGATCATTAAGAGCATTCGACAAGGTACACGGTTTGCAGTTTTGACTGGTGCATTGATGCTAAGCGCATGTTCCGCCACGTTTCAAAACCACGGCTATGTACCGGAACAAGACGCGCTGGATGAATTAGTGGTCGGCGTGGACACACGCGGTAGCCTTGAAGATATTGTTGGGCCACCCTCCAGTACAGGTGTGATGGATGATGAAGGTTGGTTCTATATATCTTCGAAAATTCGTCATTACGCTTATTTGCGTCCGCAAGTTGTCGAGCGCGAAATGGTTGCCGTCACTTTTGGTGATGACGAAACCATTACTAATATTCAACGCTTTGGTTTACAGGACGGTAACGTCATTACTCTTAATCGACGCGTAACTGAATTGCCTGTGAAGGGCCCGAGTATTTTGGGTCAAATTTTGGGTACGTTCGGTAATATAAATGTTGCAGATGCGATTGGCGGCGGTGGATAACTCACAGTTTCCTGCCTGTTACTCGGCACTGTGGGGCGCGGGCCGCTATGCATATTGAAACTACTAATTACAGAGTATTTATTGCGCGGGCCGAGGCGGATGTTCTGCGTGCGCAAGAATTTCGTGGACGCGTGTTTCGCGGTTATACTGATGGTGCTGCCGATTATGATGCGTTCGACAAAAACTATCAGCATGTACTGATTGAAACCCAAGACACTAACAGGTTGGTTGGATGCTTCAGAGTTTTGCTCGTTCCCGACGGGGCAGGTGTTGATACCAGTTATTCTGCACTGTTTTATGGGTTGGATAAGTTTGCCGCTTTGTCTGGTGCAAAGATGGAGATTGGGCGCTTTTGCATTGATCCAACAGTGTCCGACCCGAACCTATTGCGCGTTGCTTGGGCCGCGATCACCCAGATGGTGGATGCGCATAACGTAGAATATCTGTTCGGGTGTTCATCATTCCCAGGAACGCAAGCCGATGGATATCGCGATGCGTTTGCGTTGTTAAAGACCCGCCATTTAGCTCCAGAGGTTTGGCGTCCTGTGGTCAAAGCTGCGCATACCTACGCGTTTGCCACAACACTCGCTGACGTTCGCCCGAGCATTTCTGATGCGAACAAGAGCCTGCCCGCTTTGTTGCGCACCTATCTGTCATTGGGCGGATTGGTGTCTGATCATGCTGTTATTGATGCGGACTTGAACACGTTACACGTGTTTACCAGCGTCGCAATCGCGACTATTCCAGACAAACGCAAACAAACGCTGCGGGCACTGATCTAGTTAGCCACCGGTGTGGGACATATGGCGCGACATTTGCCCGCCAAGCTCGTTACGTGAATAATCAAAATCATGCCCTTTGGGTTTTTTTGCAATCGCGCCATGCAGGGCTTGAATGATCGGTGCATCATCGTTTGGGTTTGCACGCAATACAGATCGCAAATCAATCTGATCTTCTTGTCCAAGACATTGATACAGCTCGCCTGTACAGGTCAGGCGCACGCGGTTACAGCTTTCGCAGAAATTATGGGTCAGCGGCGTGATAAAGCCGATCTTTTGATTGGTTTCTTCCAACCGGACATAGCGCGCAGGCCCACCTGTGTTTTCATCGGTGTCGATCAGAGTATAGGTTTCTGACAGCCGCTTTCGCAGATCAGAGAGCGGCCAATACTGATCAATTCGATCTTCGTTGCCAATGTCGCCCATCGGCATCACTTCGATGAATGTCAGGTCCATATCGCGCGATGCACACCATGTTACCAAATGATCCAACTCATCTTCGTTGAAACCTTTCAGCGCGACCGTGTTAATCTTGACCCGCAACCCAGCCTCTAGGGCCGCATCAATACCATCAAGGACCTGTGCCAATCGACCCCAGCGGGTGATGTCGGCGAATTTCTGCGTGTCCAACGTGTCCAGCGATACGTTGATGCGCTTAACCCCGATTGATGCCAATTCGGTCGCATATTTGCGCAATTGTGATCCGTTGGTGGTCAGTGTCAGTTCTTTCAAAGCACCTGATGCCAGATGACGGGATTGAGATTTAAAGAACTCCATAATCCCGCGCCGTACCAACGGTTCACCGCCAGTTATACGAATTTTTTCAATGCCTTGGCTGATAAACAGCGTGCAAATACGATCCAGTTCTTCCAGTGTCAGCAGCTCTTTTTTTGGCAAGAAGGTCATGTTTTCGGACATGCAATAGACACAGCGAAAATCACAGCGATCGGTAACCGAGACGCGCAGGTATGTAATTGCGCGGGCAAAAGGGTCTATCAATTTTGGTACGGTTTGCATGATCGAACTGTAGGCCTGCGACTAAACGCGTGCAATGGCAGAAACGACATTATCAAGTTGAATTTACCACCCTGCTTAGGTTAGGTTTTTGTCACAAAAGTAAGGGGTAAGGTCATGGGTTTGAAATCGGTTGTAAGATTATCAATTGCACTGGGCGTTGTGGCGGCAATATCGGGCTGCAC
>CALDZS010000166.1 GCA_937944065.1 uncultured Amylibacter sp.
TTTGCGCGCGGTAAACTTGTTCATCGGCGGATGGGATCATGTAGCGCGCGTTTGGGAATGTAGGCACCCAGCGTCCATCCACCAACCGTGTGTTCCAACCGACATGATCCGTATGCAAGTGCGTACATAACACATAATCCACATCGTCAAATTCAACGCCCGCGGCCTTGAATGACGCTTCAAACCGCGTACCCGCCCGCATGTGCCAATCTGACCTGCCAGGTATGGATTTATCGTTCCCCACACAACTATCGACCAGAATGACGTGCGACGGAGTTTTCAGCAAAAACCCTTGAACGGGCAAGATCAGGCGACCAGATTTTAGACAAATACCGTTGGGAACATGCTCTTCTATAATCTTGGTCACGTCGGGGCCCGCCGTGGGGAACAATTCTTCGGGTGTCATAAAAGGTGCGTTAATCTCAAGAATGCGCCAAACTTCTATCTCTCCGATTTTGCACAGCATATCTGTTCCCTTTTTAATCCGTTACCCGCGAAACCCCGTTGCGACCACGAACTTTTCAGAACTGTCGGACCTGCTTGCTGGGGGTTTGAAATTCGCCACTTTGGTAAATTTTTCCTTAAGCACTTTTTGCAAATCACCCTCGGCGCCACCAGCCAAGACCTTGGCCACGAATGTGCCACCTTCGGCCAAAACGTCAAACGCAAAATAGGCCGCAGCCTCGCATAAGTTAATGATGCGCAAATGGTCGGTTTGTTTATGACCAGAGGATGACGCCGCCATATCGGACATCACAACATCCGCTTGACCGCCCAACCAGGCTTTGACCTTGTCATCCGCACCCTCGTCAAGAAAATCTAATACATGGATTTCGGTGCCGGGGATCGGATCAACCTCTTGCAGATCGACGCCCAACAAAGTACCGACCGCCTTGCCCGACTTTTCACCCAAGGAATTCACCCGTGGCACGGCCACTTGCAACCAGCCACCCGGGGCACAACCCAAATCGACCACGCGTGCGCCCGGCACCAGAAACCGGTACTTGTCGTCAATCTCTAGTATTTTATAGGCCGCACGTCCGCGATATCCATCCTTTAGTGCGCGTTGCACATAAGGATCGTTCAACTGGCGTTCCAACCACAGCTTGGAGGACAGCTTGCGTCCTTTTGCAGTTTTTACGCGCACGCGCAGGTCACGCTGCCCACGGCCAGATGTGTTTTTTTCGCTCATGTCGGTGCTTCTATTTCAAATAACCAGATTTGACCATCTGTGTGTACAATAAACCTTCACGCAGACCGCGATCTGCAATCGTTAGGGTATTCGTTGGCCATACCCGCAAGATGGCTTGCAATATTGCGGACCCCGACATCACCATACTGCGGCGCGAAGACCCGATGCTCGGCTCTTTTTCCCGACCTTTCGGCCCTAGTTTTAGATAGCGTTCAATTTCCGCTTCAACCTCGGCAGACGTCATGTCGAACCCGTCAACTGCAGACCGGTCATATCGTTTCAGGCGCAGATGCGTCGATGCGATTGTAGTGACGGTGCCAGACGTGCCAATAATCTGAAAGTTCGGCAAAACCTCTGGCGCATCGTCGTCGCCCATCGGGCCAAACTGCGCAATATATTCTTCGAAATACCATGACATCATGGCGAACTGATCTTTGTCGCCTGTTACATCGCTGAATTGATCCAACAAAGTCGTAACCCCGAACGGTACGGATATCCAATCAACCACTTTCAACGCCGAAGTTGGCTTGCCTGAATGTGATTTCTTTAGGTTGCTGCGCATTTCCATCAACGCGGTACGTCGCAAATGCGCGGGAACATCTACCAAATCCAGCCAGATCAACTCTGTCGAGCCGCCCCCAATATCAACCACCAAAACCTGTTCGGTTTCTGGTTTCAAATGCGCGGCACACCCGATCACGGCCAACCGCGCCTCTTCTTCCGGCTTTACGATTTCAAGGGTCAATCCAGTTTCGCGCTCCACGCGTCGGACAAAATCTGTACCATTGCGCGCTTGCCGACAGGATGCGGTTGCGATCAATCTGGATTTTTGCACGCCATGTTTGGACAGTTTCTTGGCGCAGACATGCAACGCATCAATCGTGCGTTTGATCGACGCTGATGAAAGACGGCCCGTCTTTTCCAGCCCCGTGCCCAAATAGACCGGTTTGGAAAATGCGTCGACCACATCAAAATGATCGCCATTGGGTCGCGCAATCAACATGCGACAACTGTTTGTACCAAGGTCCAATGCTCCGAAAAGCTCGGCCTTTTTGCGCCTAGGTATGCTCTTTTTCCCATTGTCGGGAAAGGCAACGACCTTGCTCGCGGCAGAATTTGCCATTTTATTATCCTTAACTTACCTAAATGGTACGCAGAAACTTGCATCAGTTCAAGCAAACTTAGATATTGGTGTCTAAACTTGTGTTTGTCTGCTCACGCGGTGGGTCGTAAACCTTTCACTGAGGTCGAAAAACGACCTTGCCAATGACGCATTCGCTGTTAGGAGTTTCGCACGTCATAAGGAAATCTGACATGCCTCTTGTTACCATTGTTTACTGGCGCGATATTCCCGCCCAAGTCATCGTCGGCAAAGGCCGTCGCGGTGCCAAGGTGCAATTGGAAGAACGGTTTGAACAGGCCATCGACAGATGTGCTATGAAAATTGGCGCCGAAGACACGGACGCTTATCTCGCAGAGTGGCGCAAAGCGGATCCATTCGAGGTCGAAGGCGACCAAGATCAGATTGCAAAAGACCAAGCTGCCGCACTAGAAGCCAAGTTTGACAAGCAAAAGATTATCGCTTTGATCGCGAATGACGGATGGGAGGCATAGGCAATGGCATTGTTCAATTTCAAAAAAGAACCTGAAGTCACGCCCGTTAACAAAAATGTAGAAGCATTTTTGCAAGGCTATTCCATCGAAGTGATGCCGCGCACCGCTGAAAAAATCGAAGATTTCCGCGCGATCCTACCTGCGGGCACCCGCGTCTATATCGCCCATATCGAAGGCACACCCATCGAAGATATGGTTGCAACCGCCAAACGCATCAACGCCGAAGGCTATGATGTGATGCCGCACTTCCCTGCACGCATCATCAAAAACGAAGCCATGTTGAAAGATTGGATCGCGCGCTATCAAGGCGAAGCGAACGTAAAGCAAGCGTTGTTGTTGGCGGGCGGCGTTGACAAACCGCACGGCGATTTCCACGCCTCTATGCAATTGCTGGACACTGGCGCCTTCGACGCGGCTGGTTTCACTCATCTGCATGTGGCTGGCCATCCCGAGGGCAACAGAGACATTGATCCAGATGGCGGCCGCAAGGTTGTTGACGAAGCATTGTCTTGGAAACAAGAATTCTCGAAACGCACGGATGCAAGCATGGCTTTGGCCACACAATTCTGTTTCGAGAGTGCGCCAGTGATTGAATGGGCAGACAGCTTGGTCGCGCAAGGCATTGATATTCCTGTGCATATTGGAATCGCGGGTCCTGCGAAATTGCAAACCATGATTAAGTTCGCCATTGCCTGTGGCGTTGGTCCATCCTTAAAGGTTCTACAAAAACGCGCCAAAGATGTGACAAAGCTGTTATTGCCGTTTGAGCCAACACAAGTGATAACTGAACTGGCCGATCACAAGGCCGCAAACCCAAATTTTAACATCGCTCAGGTTCATTTCTTTCCCTTGGGCGGGATCAAAACAAACGCCACTTGGGCGATGAATAATGGCGGCACCGCAGGTGTTCCCGCCGCAAACAGCTAAGGATAGCACCCCATGACACGCACGATCGTAGAGAGTAAGACAAAGACCGCTATCATAGGTTTTGACCAACCGTTTGCGGTGATTGGAGAGCGCATCAATCCAACGGGTCGCAAGCTGTTGAATTTGGAACTGGAAGCAGGCGATTTCACCACTGTTGAAAAAGACGCTATCGCGCAAACCATGGCGGGTGCCACGATTCTAGATATCAATTCTGGCGCTGTGTTCTCGAACAAAATGTCCGAAGATGTACGCTATGCTGACAATAACTTTGTCGAACCGCCATTGATGAAGAAATTGATCGAATTGGTGCAATCCACCGTCGACACGCCATTATGCATCGACAGCTCTGTTCCTGCCGCGTTAGAGGCGGGTTTGCAGGCTTGCGAGGGCCGCCCGTTGGTGAATTCCGTGACTGGCGAAGTTGAAAACTTGGAAAAGGTTCTGCCGCTGATCAAGAAGTACAATGTGCCTGTGGTGGCGATTTCCAACGATGAGACAGGTATTTCCGAAGACCCAGAAATCCGTTTCCTAGTCGCCAAAAAGATCGTCGAACATGCCGCCGATTATGGCATCCCTGCACATGACATCGTGGTTGATCCGTTGGTTATGCCGATTGGCGCCATGGGATCAGCTGGCAACCAAGTGTTCGCATTAGTGCGCAAATTGCGCGAAGAGCTGGGTGTGAACACGACTTGTGGTGCATCGAACATCAGTTTCGGTCTGCCAAACCGCCACGGCATCAACAACGCATTCTTGCCAATGGCCATGACAGCTGGCATGACCTCTGCCATCATGAATCCAGTGCAAATCCCTGTCAGCCCAAAGAAAATAGCGGCCAAATTGGAAGAATTGCACGCGGCAGGCATCATCGTACCAGCAGACATCGATCCGGAAGTATTCGCCAAACTGATGGGCATGGGTTCTACCAAATCGCGTCCGGGCAAAGAAATGGAAGCGATCCGCGCCGCCAACTTCTTGATCGACCAAGACGCAAACGGATCTGAATGGATCAAGTTCAATAAAGTGGACGATGGCGGTCCCGAAGCGGGTGCACGCGGTCGTCGCGGTGCTCGTGGTCGCAAACGCGGGTAACGCGTAATTTTCACTGCGCGGGATCACAGCATGTGGTTCCCGCGCGGGGACCAGACCAACAGAAAACCATCTCAACGGTCAGACTGACCGTGTACAAGCGTCTATTTCAGCAGATATCGCCAAGAATTCAAATACAACATTGGTATCAAACAACTTGCCGACATTTTCGACCTTACCAAGATTTATCCTGCTCGGTTCCGCGCGAAAAGGCCAATTTTCGACCTTTCGCTGCGATGCAGCATTGCCGTAGGAACCCAGTTACGACAATCAACTAATATCCGCGAACCTGAGAACAGCTTTTAGAAGCTTAATCTCAGGAAAAGTTCGCGAAGTACTTTCTTCAACCGTCTTGAACTGTTGTAATGGGGCGATATGGTGACCGACAACTGAACTCACTGATAAACAGAAAGCAGAACCGTGCACCCTGAAATTCCATATCTTCGTGAAGCCATCATCTTTTTGGTGGCGGCCGGATTGATCGTTCCGTTGATGCGACGATTTGGAATAAGTGCCGCGCTTGGTTTTCTGTTCGTCGGACTTGTTATCGGACCTTTTGGTATTGGACGTCTCGTTGGTGACACGCCAGTGCTAGAGCTTTTGGTTTTTGCCGATATCGAGGGGGTTCGCCGTTTTGCAGAGTTGGGTGTTGTTTTCCTGTTGTTCACAATTGGACTTGAGCTTTCCGGTAGCCAGCTTTGGGGGATGCGCGGGCTGGTTTTCGGATTTGGGTCTGCGCAGGTCCTAATCAGTGCCGTGGTAATTGGCGGTATCGCCTATGCGTTCGGAAATACAGTGGTCGCATCCACCATACTTGGCCTTTGCATTGCGCTGTCCTCAACCGCATTGGTCATGCAAATGCTGACCGAAACGAGACGTTTGAGTACACCCACTGGGCATGCCAGTTTTGCTGTTCTTCTGTTTCAGGATCTGGCGGTCGTGCCAATCCTGTTTTTCGTGGGCATCGCTGGCGCCAAGGTCGAAGGATCACTGGGTATGGCGGCACTGCAAGCAATTGCAGAGGCAGTATTGGTTATAGGGGTCATTTTCCTAGTTGGCCGTAATGTGGTACGTCCCATTCTTCGTTTTGTAGGTGGTACGGGTAGTCGGGAAGTGTTCATGGCTGCTGTGATTTTGTTAATCTTGATTACTGCTGCCCTGACGGCGACGGCAGGCCTATCGTTGGCGTTAGGAGCTTTCCTTGCGGGCCTTCTATTCGCTGGAACCGAGTATCGGCATCAAATCGCCAGCGACATCGAACCGTTCAAAGGTCTGTTGCTTGGCTTGTTTTTTATCTCGGTGGGCATGAGCTTGGATATTTTGGCGGTATGGGCAGATATTGCATGGGTGATACTTGCGACGGTTGGACTGGTTGCGATTAAGGCAAGCATCATTTTTGTTCTTGCCCGCCTCTATCGTTTGCCAAAAGACGTGTCTGCTGAAACTGCCATTCTGATGAGCCAAGGCGGTGAATTTGCCTTCGTTGTTATAGCTGCGGCCCTGTCTCTTTCCTTACTCGAAACTGAAGTTGCCCACTTTATGTTATTGGTGGTTATCGTGACAATGTTTTTGACGCCATTGCTTGCAACAATCGCGTAC
>CALDZS010000167.1 GCA_937944065.1 uncultured Amylibacter sp.
GGATAGGTTGTTCAATATTCCTGTTGCTTTGATCACTGGTACCAATGGCAAAACGACAACCACGCGGCTATGTTCAGCAATTGCCAAAGCGTCTGGCAGAACCTCTGGCTTGACGTCAACGGATTTCGTTCAAGTTGGCGAGGACATATTAGATCGCGGCGATTATTCGGGACCAGGAGGGGCGCGGTTGTTATTGCGTGACCCACGTTTGGAAATCGCCAATCTTGAAGTTGCTCGGGGCGGTATTCTACGCAGGGGCCTTCCTGTGCATCATGCACGCGCGGCCGTGGTGACCAATGTCGCGGCAGACCATTTGGGGCAATATGGCGTGAACACGGTCGCAGAACTGACAAAGGCGAAGTTTGCTGTGCACCGCTGTTTAGCCAAAGACGGTGTGCTGATTTTGAACGCCGATGATCCGTTTGTCGTGGCAGAAGCGGCGCTGACGCCGTCCAAGATTTGGTGGTTTTCCGCGAACCCCGACACGGCCCAGATTGCTCAGGCTTGTGCAAACGGTTCGCCATGCGCGTGGCTTGAAGAAGGTACGTTGTTTTTCTTTGACGGATCAGTAAAGACCAATGTTATCAATGTTGTGGATGTTCCCATAACCATGGGCGGTGCTGCAGTGTACAATAGCCTAAACGCGCTTGCAGCAATTTGCGTGGCGTGTGCAACCGAAACAGACATGAGCGCGCTTCGATTGGGCCTGGCGAATTTTCAGAGCAATCCAATCGACAATCCGGGCAGATGCAATGAGTTCAACGTCAATGGCGCAAGGGTATTCGTTGATTTTGCCCACAACCCCCATTCCGTTTCCGCCGTTGTTCAAGCGATGGCGGCCATCCCAGCAAAGCGTCGATTTATCATGATTAGCCATGCTGGTGATCGGTCTGACACCGATATCCGTGATGCGACCCAAATCGCATTGTCGCTTAAGCCCGACTATGTTGTGGCGGCAGAACTGCCGGATTATTTGCGCGGACGCGAATTGGGTGAAGTTTCTTCATTGATCGTACAAACCTGCCAAGAGCTTGGTATAAACTCTGACAATATCCTGACAGCGTCCTCGCCGTCGGACGGAACATCGCAAATTTTGGAACGCCTGCAATCCGGAGACCTTGCTTTGTTGTTTGCATTGTCAGAGCGTGACAAAATTTTTGAAATGCTGGGGTGACTTTGGATTGCCGTTTACGGTTTTGCCACTTCCCGTCTCGCGATTTGTTGGATTAGTATGGGTGTCATCAAGGCCAACCCGACAAGCGTGGTCATCAATCCCGGTGCGATGAATAGAAACGCTACGATCGCGACATACCATCGTTCCAGTTTGCTAAGTGGAGCCAGCAGGTAGCCAGAGAATGCCACGCCAAGGCTGGCAATACCCAACATGGCACCCAGCAACGTGATCGTGAATAGATACCAAGTAAAGCCATCAGCGACTAGCAACAGGGCAGGAGAGTAGACAAAAACAAAAGGTACTAATGCCTTTGCTATTCCCAATCTAAATGCAGTGTTACCCGTTTTAAATGGGTTCGATCCAGCGATACCAGCCGCAGCATACGCCGCAAGGGCGACGGGTGGGGTAATGTCCGCCAGCACGCCATAATAGAACACAAAGAAGTGCGCGACCAAGGGCTCCACTTGCAACTGTGCAAGAGCGGGTGCTGCGACGGCGACCAAGATGATGTATGTTGCCGTTGTTGGGATACCTGCGCCCATAATGATGCACGATATCGCAATCAGAATGAGAGATACAAACAAAGCCCATTGTTCGATGGCAAAGTAAGAAAGCACGGGAAGTTGGCTTAGAAAGCCGCCAATGTCGGTGGCTGTTTGAACCACAACATATCCCAATCGAAATCCAACACCTGTCAGTGTCACAACCCCAACGACGACGCCCACAGTTGCGGCAGCGGCACCCACGGCCAATGTGTTTTTGGCGCCAGCAGCCAACGCATTCCACAGATCACTGATTGTTAACCGATTGACCGGGTTCAAAAAGCCAACCACGACGCAGGCGATGATGCCATAGACGGCGGCATAGTCAGGGGTTTTGCCAGACAGGATCAGGTAAACTAAAATTGCCAAAGGGATGATCGATAACCAATGTTGGCGCAGGACAACCCTCGCTTTCGGTAATTCTTCTGCGCGCAATCCCTTCAAACCCAGTTTTTTAGCCTCGAGATGCACCATGATGAAGATACCAAAGTAATGCAGAAGGGCAGGAAACAAGGCCGCGGCGAGGATATCCCGGAGGGGAATCTCCAGATACTCAACCATGATAAAGGCCGCAGCACCAAGGATCGGGGGCGTGATTTGACCGCCGGTCGAGGCCGTTGCTTCCACCGCGCCAGCGAAATGCGCGGGGTATCCAACACGTTTCATTGCAGGAATTGTCAAAGCACCCGTTGTGACAGTGTTCGCAATTGATGACCCAGAAATTGTACCCATAAACGCCGAAGAAAAAATCGCAACCTTCGCGGGGCCTCCAGAATAGCGCCCAGCAATGACCATAGCCAAATCGATGAACAATTGACCCAAACCGATGCGTGTTGCGAGTACGCCAAAAAGGATGAACAGGAATACATATTGCGCCATCACGCCAATCGCGATGCCATATATCCCTTGGTTCGTCATGTACAAATGATTGATCAGGCCAAGCCAGCTGGTACCGCCATGTTTCAAGGCACCCGGTGCCCAAGGGCCAAAAAGCGCGAAGGCGATAAAAATCAGACCAATGATTGGCAAAGTTGGTCCAACTGATCTGCGCGATGCCTCAAGCGTCAAAACCAATAATGCAGTGCCCATTAAAACATCACCCTGTGATGGGTTCCCAACCCGTTCAGATACAATCTCAGGGGGGAGTAGAGGAAGGTAAAGTGATGCGCCAACCGCTAGGATAGCTAGGGCGATATCCCAAATTGGCACGCCGCTGATACGGTACCAAACAGGGGCGTGTAACTTAGTTGAGTTGGACTTTCGAATGCCGAACAGCAAAAATACCAACCCTAGTACAAAAGCCAAATGGATGCCGCGATGTAGTAATTCGCGGATCAAACCAAACCCCGATGCATAAAAATGGTAGACGGACATGGCGACCAACACGGTTGTGATCACGAACGCAAGTGATTTGCCAGTGGGGCGGAAGGCTGTTTCAGGATCAAACTTGCGTTCAATCTCGGCCAATTCTGCCTCTGTTAACTTGCTTTGTGTGTCAGTGGCCATGTCTCGTTTCCATCCCCATAAATGCAAAAAGCCCAAGTGAAGATTCCACTTGGGCTTTCGCTTTGTTTTCGTGCTTACTTAAGCAGGCCTGCTTCTTTGTAGAAACGTTCTGCGCCGGCATGCAAAGGAACACCAACGCCGTTCAATGCTGTCGCTGGGGTAATGGTCTTACCTTTGGCGTGACCAACATCCAACAATTTACGAGACTGATCATTCCAAAGAGCTTTGGTGATGTTGTAGATCAAATCATCATCCTCTTTGGCTGATGTGAACCATTGTGCGCCAACTGCGACCGTAGAAGTTGCTTCAACACCTTCGTAAGTTCCAGCAGGAATATCACTTAGGGCAAAGAAACCATACTTTTCAGCCAAGGCTTTGGCACCATCACCAGCAATTGGAACCAGCTTGATTTTTGCCGCAGACGCCAGCTCTACCAGTGACCCGGTCGGGTAACCAGCCACCACAAAAAACGCATCAATTTTACCGTTACGCAATGCTTCTGAAGCCGCCCCACCTTTCAGGGCTTCGGCGGTTACATCTGCAACCGTCAGTCCGTTTGCTTCCATGATTAAGTTGGCGTCGACATATGTACCTGAACCTGGCTCGTCCAATGACACGCGTTTTCCCTTTAGGTCTGCAACAGAGTTGATGCCGCTGTCGGCCAATGCCACAAGGTGAATATGCTCTTCGAACAACGCAGCAATTGTGCGTAAATCCTTCGCAGGCTCTTTGCCTTCCATGGTTCCGGTACCTGTATAGGCCCAATAAGCCACGTCAGATTGGGCAAAGCCTGAATTGCGTAGGCCAGAATTGATCGCGT
>CALDZS010000168.1 GCA_937944065.1 uncultured Amylibacter sp.
TAACGCCTATTTCATCCTGCATGGCGGCAAGATCACTGCGATCATGCGCAAACATGAATTGCCCAACACGCACGTGTTCGACGAACATCGTCTGTTCGACAGTGGCGATATATCAGGCCCGTACAGTTTGAATGGTATCCGACTGGGGTCGCCGATTTGCGAAGATGCATGGCATGTACCCGTGGCAGAAACCATGGCCGAAAGCGGGGCAGAGATTTTGATCGTGCCCAACGGCTCGCCTTATTACCGCGGGAAATTTGATCGTCGGATAAATGCTATGGTCGCACGCGTGATCGAGAATGACATGCCGCTGGTCTATCTAAATATGGTCGGTGGTCAGGATGATCAGGTGTTCGACGGTGGATCGTTCGTTCTAAACCGTGGCGGCAAGTTGGCGATGCAGATGCCGTTGTTTGACGAGGCTTATGCACATGTTGATTTCAACCGCACCGACGATGGTGGTTGGGCGGCGGACGAGGGCGAAAAGATCGCCCATGTCGATGAATGGGAACAAGACTACCGTGTGATGGTACAGGGTCTGCGCGATTATATGGCGAAAACTGGGTTTAAAAAAGTCCTGCTGGGTCTGTCTGGTGGGATCGATAGTGCAATTGTGGCCACAATCGCAGTGGACGCGCTGGGCGCTGACAATGTGCGCTGCGTCATGCTGCCGTCCGAATACACATCGCAAAGCTCGCTGGATGACGCAGCAGAGATTGCTACGAATTTAGGCTGTCACTATGACACAATATCTATTGCCCAAGGACGTGCGGCGATAACCGACACGCTGGCAGATGTGTTTGCAGGTTACGACGCAGGTCTGGCGGAAGAGAATATTCAATCACGTCTGCGCGGTCTGTTATTAATGGCGATGTCTAACAAATTTGGCGAGATGTTGTTGACCACAGGGAACAAATCCGAAGTCGCAGTCGGCTATGCCACAATATATGGTGATATGGCGGGTGGATATAATCCGTTGAAAGATTTGTATAAAATGCGGGTGTTTGAAAGTTGCCGTTGGCGCAACAAAAACCACCGCGATTGGATGATGGGGCCCAAAGGGGCTGTGATCCCTGTGTCGATTATCGATAAACCACCTTCAGCAGAGCTGCGTGAAGATCAACGCGATGATGACAGCTTGCCGCCTTATGAAATTCTTGACGGGATTTTGGAAAGATTGGTGGACGAGGATCAGTCCGTGGCCGAGATCGTTGCCGCAGGGTATGACCGCGAAACGGTGAAGCGGGTAGAGCATTTGGTCTATATTTCGGAATATAAAAGGTTCCAGTCAGCACCCGGCCCCCGTTTGACACACAAGGCATTTTGGCTGGACCGCAGATATCCAATCGTAAACCGCTGGCGTGATGAGGCTTGACAGATTCGCTGAATTTGAGCCATTCTTGCCACATTATTGATAGAAAACTGACATAAATTATTTGTATTGAAGAAAAGTGATTAACGAGGCTAATCAAACTCACTGTCTAAAAGGACAGGTATAGAAATCAATTAGTGATAATTGTCACTGTTTTTTCAAGATTTGGCCCCGTACGCAGATGTAATTCACCTTTTCATGGCTAATGTAGTCTTAACAAATGTCGGTTAACAAAATGTAGTACGATGTTTTTGAATGGTGGGAAAAGATGACCGAAAATTATTACACATATATTGTGACCAACCGCCCCAGAGGTCTTTGCGCCGTTGGCGTGACGCGAGACTTACATAATCGTCCTTTAAAACTGGGCGAGAATAACGGACCACAAGCGGCATGGGATGAAAGCCTTGCGCGCATGGTTTGGTATGAAAAGCATGACACACTAGAGGCAGCCCTAGAACGCGAAGATCGCATCAGTGAGTTGCGTCGCGATTGGGTGTTCTACCTTGTAGAGCGCGAAAATCCATCTTGGCGTGATCTGATGCAAGCGGGTATGCACCGCAAGGTGACAACAGACTTTGGCACAGGTCTTGGGCACGTTTCAGGACGCTAAGAAAAATTAGAACACGCGCCGTTTCCGAAGAACACGCGCATCTGGGCAATGTTTCATTAGAAACTTTGCCCATTTTCGTATGATGGCCTTGGATTTCCACGTTGTTCCCCGTAAATAGGGCGAACAGTATCCAAAGGTAAGCACCCCATGACCGTCACCCGTTTCGCCCCCAGCCCGACAGGCTTTCTGCATGTCGGTAATCTGCGCACTGCATTGTTCAACTATTTGATCGCGCAAAAGATGGGCGGCAGCTTTATTTTGCGTCTTGATGATACCGACCCAGAACGGTCGAAAGAAGAATATGCAAACGGCATCAAGGAAGACCTGACATGGTTGGGCTTAAACTGGGACCGCACCGAAAAGCAAAGTGCGCGATTGGCTCGATACGAAGAGGCGGCCGATGAACTACGTGCCTCTGGTCGTCTGTATGAATGTTTCGAAACCCCGGTCGAGCTGGATTTGAAACGCAAAAAACAGCTGAACATGGGTAAGCCGCCTGTTTACGACCGCTCTGCATTGAAATTGTCGGATGCGGAAAAAGACGAATTGCGCAAAACCCGCCAAGGCCATTGGCGGTTTAAGCTGGACCAAGAACGGATCAATTGGAAAGACGGTATTTTGGGTGATCTATCCATCGATGCGGCATCTGTGTCCGATCCAGTTTTGATCCGCGGCGATGGTCAATTTCTGTACACACTCGCATCGGTTTGTGACGACGTGGATTACGGTATCACACATGTTGTGCGCGGGTCAGACCACGTGACCAATACGGCAACTCAAATCCAAATTATTCAAGCCTTGGGGGGCACGGTTCCTACATTCGCACATCACAGCCTGTTGACAGGGCCAGGGGGGGAAGCATTGTCAAAACGCATTGGATCACTGGCAATCCGTGACATGCGCGCCCAAGGCATCGAGCCGATGGCATTTCTAACGCATATGGCGCATTTGGGGTCGTCGAAACCGCTGGAATTGGCAACCTCTATGGATCAGTTGATCGAAGGATTTGACCTGTCGAACTTTGGATCAGCGCCAACCAAATACGACATAGAAGATTTGAAAACACTGACGCAAAAAGTACTGGCAGTTCAGCCTCTCAGCGCGGTTGCGGATGATTTGACAAATATTGGAGTCCCTTCGGACATCCAAGCACAGTTTTGGGAGGTTGCACGCGAAAACATTGCCACCCGCGCTGACTTGGCTGGCTGGTGGGATTTGATCAGCAAGGGTGCCGCGCCTTTGATTGACGATGCAGATGCAGATTTTGTGGCACAGGCAAAGGCGCTGTTGCCTGCCACGCCTTGGGATGAGACCAGTTGGAAAACATGGACGGCTGCAGTCAAGGATGCCACTGGCCGTAAGGGACGTGATCTATTCATGCCATTGCGTAAAGCGTTGACGGGGCAGGCGCATGGGCCAGACATGTCAAAACTGATGCCGTTGTTGCAGAATGTGAAATTGTAAGCGGTTGCCGATGGCTCTTGTTTCCAAGGGCAGTTGAACAACTGGCTCGAGCCCTTGTACGACATCGGTTTTGAACAGGTTGATATAGGTTTTAGGTTTGATCCAAAACGCTTCGGTTGGACCGTGTTTTGAATCAGCCTGTGCGCACATGCGGCTAAAAGCCAACTTCGAATAAAAAAGACAATAATCTTCTTTTGCACGAGCAAGATCGCGAACCAAAGTTCTAGAATGATGCCCAAGCTAAGGCAGAATGGCCCCACCATTCGGGCAAGGGGGCTGGAATAACCAGATGGCCAAAGGCCGCATTTTGTGCGCATGTAGAAATCGCTGAAAATGACACCAGCAATGGCGGCGGATGCGTCTAACACACTTCACGACACGTGTTGGATTGTTGGCTTAATGAACGCAAACGAACCCGCGCCCAAAAAGCGTAGATCGAATAAGAAGAAGATATTTCAAACTGAAACACTAGCCCGAAATATGGGTTTCATATGATTATCTTGTTAGATTATTTGATGCCATTGGCGCGTTGTAATTCGCGGATATAGGCGACGATCATTTTGACGTCACCGCGTGTAATTCCCTCGACAGGTGGCATATTTCCAAAGGGCCAATGGTGTGCCCGTACGCCCTCGGCGGCAGCGCGTTGAAATGCTTCGTCGCCGTGATGGTTGGGCTCGTAGATTTTGTGGATCAAAGGGGGCGCAATATCTTTTTGACCTGCCGCGTTTTCGCCATGGCAAGACGCACATTTTACATCGAACGCCTGCTTTCCAAGACGCGATGTATCGGACAGGGTTTCAGGCACGATCACCTTGGCCAGCGCCATATTATTCGTTTCGGCAGATTGATCCGATTGGTTAGTTGGTTCTGCGGATGGCCAGAGGAAATAGCCAGCCACAGCAACCAAGGCGACCAAAGCTGTCATAGAGATTATTTTCATATTGAGCCTGTTAATTTTTTCCGACCGTACTCCCTCCCGTTAGGGGAAGGTAAAGAGCTATCTGTTCACAGTTTCGAGAGCATCCAAATTGCCATCCCGATCATCATCAAGTTTTCGGTCAGGGATACGAACCCAAGTGGAACTTTGCTGTCACCACCGACACAGGCACATTTCAAGTCACGTTTGTCGATATAGACCGCCTTGAACACGCTAACGGCACCAATACTTGCAACAAACAACGCTGCTGGTGCCGAAACCCATGTCAAAGCGCCAGCCATCATCAACAATCCAGCGCCTGTTTCCACAAAAGGATAGACGTATCCATATCGCACCCACTTCTGCGCAAGAAGGTCGTAGTTTAGGAACATCGTGGCGAACTTTTCTACGTCTTGCAGTTTCTGCAATCCTAACAGCACCATTGATATAGAGATGAACAATTCAATAGTGCGACCACCCACAACCGACCCAGAAGTGATCCAAGTAACAGCCAATGCCATCAATGCGGCCACACTAAACAACGCAATCACAGGACGATAGGTGACACCACTTTTTTTCGGTGCAGGTTTTCCAAAATAGGTGCTCAGATCGTCAAACCCGCCGACATGTTCATCACCAATATAAGTTTGCGGTGTGGTAGCAACACCACGTTCTTTTTTGAATGCATCAACCGCCGCGCGTGTGGTTAGATGTTGGTCATCGACATCATAGCCTTGCCGTTCCAACAGATCCTTTGATTTCAATCCAAATGGGCACATGTGATCAGTCATAACCATACGGTATAATGTTGCGGTTTTTACGGGCGTGTCTTTGGGCATTTTAAGACCTTTCAATGTCTGAACATGCACAGCACTTGCGCAATTCATTTCCTCATATTAGTCTCTCCAGTAACTGGAAGGTCAAGGAGTATTTGAGATGAACATATCGAAAGCCGCCAATGCTGCCGATTTGCCCGTCAAAACTGTTCGCTATTACGCTGATATTGATTTGGTTCCGGCACCATCACGCTCTGATGCAGGGTACCGAAGCTATGACGAGGCCTCGATCCGAAAACTTGTTTTTGTGCGCCGCGCTCGATTGTTTGGATTCTCGATTGATGAATGCCGCGAACTTTTGGGACTGTATCAAGATCAGGATCGCACCAGCGCAGAGGTAAAGCGCATCGCGACAAAACGCCTGACAGAGATCAAGGAAAAGCAACTTGAACTGCAATCGCTACATGACGAGTTGCAGCATCTTGTGGGGACATGTCGCGGTGATCATCGCCCAGATTGCCCTATCATTGATTTCTTGGGTTGAACGCAAACAATCCGCCGCCTGAAATTCAGTCGCCTGTCTGAACCAGCACATATTTTCCGCGTGCCACCTTCAATAGCTTTCCATTGTCGCACAAGACGCGCAAGGCGCGGTAACACGCCTCGTGTGTCAAATTAATCTGCTTCGCAAAATCGCTGATGCTGTCATCTAGATAGCCTGCCTGAATTGCGGTTAGAACGCGTTCCGGCGCGGACTTGATTGTCAACATTTCAAATCGGTGGCGATATTGTTGGACTTGCCGTGCTAACAAACGATTGAAGCTTTCTGCGAACGCAGGGTTGTTGTGCAAAGCGTTTTGAACTTCCAATTTGCAAACACGCGTGACCTGACCAACACCAGCCATTACGGCGTCGCAGTGATACGTCTCTGAAAATATCGACGCCTCTGCAAACAGTTGACCGCGTTCGGCCCTGTGTAAAATCATTGTGTCACCGTTGGGCGTAAACCGACGTAAAAAGACCAGACCATGTTCGACCCGATATAATCCAACTGTTGGGTCACCTTGTCTAAAAACAAGATCGCCCGCGGCCTTCTCTTGGGTTTTGAAAGCACTTGCAGGCAGAAATGATAATGGATCAGTTTTCATATGATCGAAATCATATTGGAGTTTTGGAGCAATTGATAGCAAATTGCAATCAATGCAGAGCTGCAATGAAACTTTTATGTACTTGCATCTTAGTCACATCGATCAGATCCCGTGTTTTCTTTCAACATGCGCATCAATCCAACGCGATTACAGAGACAGGCCAACCTGTTTTCGCGGCAATTGCTGAAATTGCCAAACCGTTCATGAATGATAAACACGCAAACTGGAACAAGGACGGAAATGCTGGACTATGATTTGGATTGGTCGCGAGGGAAAACCATGATTGCGCGAAAGTCATTTACATTGGTCAGCGTGGGCCCCGAAATAACTTGATCGCCCAAACTGCCAAAAAAGGTATGTGCATCGTTTGAGCCAAGCGCAGTGTCGGCAGAGATATTCAACGCCTCAGCCCGAGGCAGACTGTCGGGGCCAGCATATGCGCCAGCGATTTCTGCGGCA
>CALDZS010000169.1 GCA_937944065.1 uncultured Amylibacter sp.
CGCTGCTTCTGGATCAACGCGTTTGCAGGCATTTAAAATCATAGTTTTCAAAGCACCAAAAACTTCGGTGATACCGATAAACTTCAAAGCGACTTTTATCAAATCGGGCGGACGCATTGCGACAATCTCGGGATCGCGCCCAACTACTACAGTGTCTGTGTGATGGCGAACATGACTGGCGCGCCACGTCACTGGATTTCGCATCATCATAAAGCTGGCGATTTGGTAGACAACATTGTTCATCCACGCGGTCTTGAACGCTGTCTTATGCCCGCATTCATGCCATCGGGAATCCCCGCCTGATCCATATAGCACACCGTAAACCAACCAAAACGGCGCTGACCACCAAGAGGGCCACAGGGCAATCCCAATCCCAGCAGACACAATCATCGCCCCCAACCAGACAAGCGTATCACGCAGGGCAATCCTGTCTGATTTCACCATAAGAGCACGAATGTCTTTGGGATCGACATTTGGCCGAAACCAGTTTGGACTCGCCATTCCGCTTTCAACAGCTTTTCGCGCTGACGAACCTGTAAGGGTGTAATCGATGCTCATGGGATTTAGATTAGCAGTTCGCAGGCTTGGGTCAATTCGACGGAAATGCGAAAGCTGGGCCGCATTGGATGGACTAACGCGACAATTCAATTATTGTTATCAACACGTGCGCCGTTAATCGTAAGCTTGGAAAGCCGCAACAATGATCGGGAAAATCGCCACCGCGCTGTTATTTGGATTGTCAGCCGTGCTGTATTATTTGTTCTATACCCAGTATTTTAAATGGCGAAACTGCTTTGATCCATCAGGTCGATGTTTTGACGCTGACAATGGTGTCGTCTATTCCCAGCAGTCGGGAATAGTTTGGTTTTCGTTGGCTGTGCTGAGCATGTGTGCCTCTTTTTACCTATTGTGGCGCTTGAAACGTTAGCCGAGATCGCGAAACGCACGGTTGGGCACTGCCCCAGATTAAAGTTGGATTGCCGCGGACGCTACAGGCCCAAAACCACCCCTTATATTGCGGTTAAGTCCGTTAAATTCGGTTTTTCATACAAGATAGGCCAATTGCCCCCTTGCCAGAATCGGCGATCCGTTCTACATCTCAACTCCCGTGATACATCGGTTTTTGCCGCTACGGATTCACCAAAAAGAACAATAAACACGGGGGCTGCGACACCTATGGCGCGTTATATTTTCATTACTGGTGGTGTTGTCTCCTCGCTTGGCAAAGGGCTGGCATCTGCTGCCCTTGGGGCGCTGTTGCAGGCGCGTGGCTATTCCGTCCGTCTACGCAAGCTGGACCCGTATTTGAACGTTGATCCAGGAACCATGTCACCGTTCGAACATGGCGAAGTGTTTGTGACCGATGATGGTGCAGAAACCGATCTGGATTTGGGACACTACGAACGTTTTACGGGTGTTGCCGCACGTCAGACCGACAGCATTTCATCTGGACGCGTCTATACCACCGTGTTGGAAAAAGAACGTCGCGGTGATTATCTGGGCAAAACCATCCAAGTGATCCCGCACGTGACCAACGAGATTAAAGATTTCATCAATATCGGCGATGAAGAAGTTGATTTTATGCTGTGTGAAATCGGCGGCACGGTTGGCGACATCGAAGGTCTGCCATTTTTCGAATCCATTCGCCAGTTTTCCCAAGACAAACCGCGCGGGCAGTGTATTTTCATGCACCTGACCCTCTTGCCGTATCTTGGTGCCAGCGGAGAGTTGAAAACGAAACCTACACAACACTCTGTCAAAGAATTACGCTCTATCGGCATCGCGCCTGATATTCTGGTCTGCCGTTCAGAGCATCCCATTCCTGAAAAAGAAAAAGCCAAACTGGCCCTTTTCTGTAACGTACGCCCAGATTCCGTGATCCCTGCCTATGATCTTGAGACCATCTATGACGCCCCACTGGCCTATCACAAGGCTGGCATGGATCAGGCGGTGTTAGACGCGTTTGGCATATCACCTGCCCCACAACCCGATCTAACGGTTTGGGAAGACGTATCAGACCGCATCCACAACCCTGACAAAGGCGAAGTCAAAGTTGCCATCGTTGGCAAATATACCCAACTGGGTGATGCCTACAAATCCATTTCAGAAGCATTGACGCACGGTGGCATGTTCAACCGTGTCAAAGTGCGCACAGAATGGATAGACGCCGAAGTCTTCGAAAACGAAGACGCAGCTGCGCGGCTAGCTGGCTATGATGCAATCCTCGTCCCAGGCGGCTTTGGCGAACGCGGAACCGAAGGCAAGATCAAAGCGGCACAATTCGCCCGCGAGAATAAAGTCCCCTATCTGGGCATTTGTCTAGGCATGCAAATGGCCGTGGTCGAGGCCGCGCGCAATTTGGCAAAAATCGAAAATGCTGGATCCGAAGAATTTGACCATGAAGCCGGCGATAAACGCTTTGAACCCGTGGTCTATCACCTGAAAGAATGGGTCGAGGGCAATCGCACAGTCGCGCGCGCCGTCGACGACGATAAGGGCGGCACCATGCGTTTGGGCGCGTATAACGCAACTTTGTCCGCAGGGTCGAAAGTGGCCGAAGTGTACGGCGACACAGCAATTTCCGAACGCCACCGTCACCGCTATGAGGTGGACATTAAGTACCGCGAGCAATTGGAAAAGCATGGGCTGATCTTTTCAGGCATGTCGCCAGACGGAAAGCTACCGGAAATCGTCGAATGCGCGGATCATCCGTGGTATATCGGCGTGCAATATCATCCAGAGCTGAAATCAAAACCATTCGCACCGCACCCGCTGTTTCGCGACTTTGTGCGTGCAGCCTTGGAACAATCCACTCTGGTTTAGCCCGAAAACACAAGCGTCTGTGGTCTAACAAGAGCGCAGCTTGGCAAAATCCAGTGCACCATCAGTTGCCCACGGCAATTTGTTTCCTGTTTGATTTTGATCAACGTTCCGTTTCCCAAAATCGGCGATACTTTAGCAGGGCAACCGTTCCGCGCTGAGCATCTGCGCTATGTCACTGTGCATTTCCTGCCCACAGATGTACGCGAAAGGAACCAAATATGACCATCTTAATCCTTTATGAAACAATCGAAGGACAAACGGGAAAAATTGCCCACTTTATCAACGACACCGTCAAAGAGGCAGGGCTTGAGACGAAAATGGTCAACACGTTTGAGAATGCCAAAAAGCTTTCGTTCGAAGGCATTGATAAGGTTATTCTGGCAGCACCCGTACACGAGCGCCGGCATCCTGAATTGTTCGAAATCTCGATCAAAAATAATCTTGCTGATCTATTGTCTCGCCCAACTCTCATGGCGTCGGTCAGCCTCAGTGCTGCCTTCCCTCAAGGGATCGAAGAAGCAGGTGAATATCTGACCGAGATGGAAATGCGTACGAAATTCGCACCCACATATGAAACTTTGGTCGCAGGCGCTGTTCGCATTTCAGGCTATGGTTACTACGAAAGCCTTATCGTCCGATTGGTCGTACTGCACGGCAAAGACTATAGCATTGATGACGGTCCGCGCGAGTTTACAGACTGGGATGCTTTGCGAAATACGGTCACTGATTTTTTGGAACATTAGCCCTATCTTTAGCGGCTGAATTAACCGTAGCATTGGCCCATTATTCAGAATCAATTCCTCAAGGGATCTTTCGCCATGGCCAAGCACAAAACCAAAATTATTTTTGTCGTATTGGCTTGTCTGGCTGCATTTTTCGCCGTTCTTTTTTGGCCGGCAGCGATAAGCGAGCAATCCGCGCCGCCGCTTCCTCCACCCCCTACTGCACAGCCTTCTGTTGTTGCCCCTGCACCGACGCTAGAGCCGGAACCAGAAGCGGTTATGATGGAGGAGCCGCAATCGGATGATAACCGCACTGTCTCGTTATATTTCGGTACCAACCGCGAGGTGGTTCCTGAAGACGCACGAACCAAAGCGCCAGAAAGCCTGTTTTCTAACGAACGTGACAAGCGTGAAATCCATTATGGCGTGATTGAAGTCACGATCCCACCGGATCACCGCATGGGCGAAATGGAAAGCGTGCATTGGGCATTGGCGATGTTCGTTGACGAAGATCCAGAAAAGCATGTGTTCTTAAAATCAGTTAAAAAATGGGATCGCGACAAGATGCTGGCGCAAATGCGCGAACAACTTGCAGCCAGCGAAGATCCTGCCATCCTGACCTTTGTCCATGGGTTCAACACCAGTTTCAAAACAGCCGCACGTCGCGCGGGTCAACTAACCTATGACCTGCAATTTGACGGGGTGCCGACGATGTTCAGTTGGCCATCCCAAGGTAGCGGTTCGAAATATACCGTCGACAGCACACTTGCCGCCAACTCTATCCCCGCAATGACAGAGTTTTTGCGCCACATCGCGTCTCAGGGTGCCAACCGAGTGGTCGTCATCGCGCATTCAATGGGCACCCGCGTCGTATCAGGGGCATTGACCGAATTGCTCAGCACCGATCCGGAGCTTGCGCGCCGCATCTTTACCGTCGTGTTGGCGGCACCTGACATCGATAAGGACAAATTCATCGAACAGATCGCGCCAAAATTCCGCGCACTTAACAAGCCCGTCAC
>CALDZS010000170.1 GCA_937944065.1 uncultured Amylibacter sp.
CGACGAAGCGCATTTGCATGCCCAAATCGCGGCCAGAGATTTGCAGGTCGACAATCCTTTTACCAAAGACGCGCAAATGACTGCCATTCAAGCAGCGCGCCATTACCGAGGCGACAAACTTTTACGCACAGCCAAACCACACAAATTTCTAGACCCTGAAAACGGCCCCCTGATTGCTGTTCGACTGAACTTGATCACGCGCAAAACGTTGGGCGGATTGCAGACAAATTTAGACAGTCAGATGGTGGGCATCGATGGCAATCCCGTTCCCAATCTGTTTGCTGTAGGAGAGGTCGCGGGTTTTGGCGGCGGCGGTTATCACGGCTATAACTCACTTGAAGGTACGTTTCTGGGAGGGTGTATTTTTTCTGGGCGGGCAGCAGGTCAAAGCAGTTTGATCGGTTAAGCTATACAGACTTGCCGACTGTTGTGCGCTGTTTTCTCGTCACGGGTTCTGGGCTGGTGTTGTGTACCGATTTGGGTAAACTCCTAATACTACGATGCTGCTTGCGTGGCGCCAATACAACGCTGGAAACTGGATAGATGATGACTGCAATCTTGACGTTCGAAGAACTGAAATCCCAAGTGGCAAGTGGTTTGACTGATACCGTACTTGCGTGCTTTGTAGATATGCAGGGGCGCTTGATGGGCAAACGGTTTCATGCTGTTAATTTTGTAGAAACGTCATTTAGCGAAACCCATTGCTGTAATTATTTGCTTGCTACTGATTTAGAGATGGCGACGCCTGACGGATATGCGTCCTCCAGCTGGGAAGCAGGGTATGGCGATTACATCATGAAGCCAGACCTTGAGACGTTGCGCCCTGTGCCGTGGTTGGACGGAACTGCAATGGTGTTGTGTGATATTCTTGATCATCAGACGCATGAACCAATCTCTCATTCACCCCGCGCTATTTTGAAAAAGCAAATTGAACGATTGGAAAAGTTGGGTTTCGAAGCCAAAATGGCAACGGAACTTGAGTTTTTTCTTTTTGAGAAAAGCTTCGATGAAATCCGCAAAGACGGGTTTCGCGATCTGCAACCGATTAGCGGCTATAACGAGGATTATCACATCTTTCAGACCACCAAAGAAGAAAGCGTCATGCGGCCCATCCGCAATCATCTTTTCGCAGCGGGTATTCCGATAGAAAATTCAAAAGGCGAGGCCGAAGCAGGCCAAGAAGAGCTGAATATCCGTTATGCGCCAGCGCTCGATTGCGCAGACCACCATTCAATCGCAAAACACGCGATCAAAGAGATTTCTTGGCAGCATGGGCGGGCCGCAAGCTTTTTGCCCAAGTGGGACAAAGACCGTGTTGGATCATCCAGTCATGTCCATCAATCACTGTGGAAAGATGGAAAACCTGTGTTTTTTGACCAATCCAAAGATCACGGCATGTCAGAAATTATGTGTCAATACATGTCGGGCCTGATAAAATACGCACCCGACTATACTTATTTTCTGGCACCTTATGTGAACAGTTATAAACGGTTTTCAAAAGGAACCTTCGCACCCACCAAGACTGTATGGTCGGTTGATAACCGCACCGCTGGTTTCCGCCTGTGCGGTGAAAACTCTAACGGTATACGCGTAGAGTGTCGCATCGGTGGGTCTGATTTAAATCCATATTTAGCCCAAGCGGTGATGCTTGCCGCTGGAATTAAAGGTATCGAAGACGCTATGAGGCTGGCCCCAGCGACGACGGGGGATGTTTACCAAGATGCTAGCGCCAAAGATATTCCACACAACCTAAGGACGGCCACAGAAACATTACGGTCATCAAAGTTTTTGCGTGAAGCATTGGGTGATGATGTCGTAGATCACTACACTCGTGCAGCAGAATGGGAACAAGAAGAATTTGATCGTGCCGTGACCGATTGGGAAATCCAACGAGGATTTGAAAGAGCTTAGAAAAACAATCACAATCAGACGCGCCGGAAACCCTATCCTATGAAGAAAGCTTGATGACATGTCTCTAATCGCAAACTGGTCCTACCCAACCGCAATACGTTTTGGTGCTGGACGCATTTCCGAAATTGCTGATGCGTGCAAAGTTGCGGGAATATCAAGACCACTGCTGATTACAGATCGCGGTCTGGCCAGTATGGAAATCACAACAAAGACTTTGGATTTATTAGAGGTCGCTGGCCTTGGGCGTGCGATTTTTGCGGATGTGGATCCAAATCCAAACGAAAAAAATGCAAGCGCGGGTGTGGCTGCCTTTAAGGCTGGCGGACATGATGGCGTTGTTGCTTTTGGCGGCGGCTCAGGCCTCGATTTGGGTAAACTGGTTGCTTTCTTGTCGGGCCAGACTCGCCCACTATGGGACTTTGAAGATGTCGATGATTGGTGGACTCGCGCGAACGTAGATGCCATCGCGCCTATCGTAGCGGTTCCAACGACCGCTGGAACAGGTTCCGAAGTGGGTCGTGCGTCCGTCATTACGAATTCTGTAACGGAAGAGAAGAAGATCATTTTTCACCCCAAATTCCTACCTTCTGTTGTGATTTGCGATCCAGAACTAACCATCGGAATGCCCCATTTTTTCACTGCAGGCACTGGTCTCGATGCTTTCGCGCACTGCGTAGAGGCGTTTTGCTCGCCGCATTACCATCCGATGTCGCAGGGTATGGCATTGGAAGGCATGCGTTTAGTCAAAGAATATTTGCCGAGGGCCTATGCTGATGGCAATGATATCGAAGCACGGGCACATATGATGTCGGCTGCGATCATGGGTGCTACAGCATTTCAAAAAGGCCTAGGGGCGATCCACGCGCTATCTCATCCAATCGGGGCGATGTACCATACGCACCATGGTACAACGAACGCTATATGCATGCCTGCGGTTCTACAGCTTAATAAACCGGTGATAGAAAACGTGATTGAACAGGCCGCGAATTACCTGAACATTCAGGGTGGATTTGATGGTTTCTGTGATTTTGTTGACGATATGAATGCATCAATGGGTATCCCGAAAACACTGACAGATCTTGGGGTTCAAAACCCCGACATTGATCGTATTGTTGCTGGTGCATTGAGCGACCCAAGCACAGGCGGCAATCCCGTCGAGTTGACGGCCCAAAATGTTCGCGCCCTATTAGATAAAATTGTTTGAGGCGGTGACGTGGCGCGATCGCGACGTAGGGCCTGCAAAACGAAAATCAAGCACTTTTGGCACAAACCGCATTACAATAGCGCTAGCCGCTAGAAACTAAATAAAAGTCATTGAGAGAATGGTGCCCGAGGGCGGATTTGAACCACCGACACGCGGATTTTCAATCCGCTGCTCTACCCCTGAGCTACTCGGGCATCTATGCTGATAATATACATATCTGCTTGGGTGCGTGCGTTTTAGGCGAGGGTTAGGTATGGCGCAAGAGGGAATGTTGGCTTTAGTGAATTTTAGCATCGTCTGGCGTGTCGTCTGGGAACATGTCAGATGATAGGCTGTCTTCTTCGTCCGTGTCCGCTGCAGGGATCGCGTAGGCCCCTGTCAGCCATTTCCCCAAATCCAAATCCGCGCAGCGTTTGGAACAGAAGGGGCGGAATTTTTCGTCAGGTTTCTTGTCGCACATGGGGCAGCTCATAACAGATCCTTTGTCGGCAGGCGCTCGCGTTTTCTTTGCAGCTCATAATGCCCCAATGGTGTCCAGCCGACAAGAACTGTGTCAATGCCGTCTGCCTTTAGCGAACTGCGTAATGCTGTTTCAAACGCGCGGCGATCTTTTTTGGGCATCGGTGCCAAGTCCAAAACGATCTGTCCGCCAAGACCGCGCAGGCGCAAGGCGCGGGGCAGGGTGCGCGCGCATTCCATGTTTGCTTTTAGGCCAGCTTGCAACGAGAAATCTGTACCAGTGTTCACATCCACAGCGACCAGGGCGCGGGTGCTTTCAACAAAGAAAGCGCCGCCTGATTTCAGCGGCACGCGATCGGATTTGATATGCTCAAAGTGATCAAGGATACCTAGATGGTCAAAGCTGCCTTCGTCGTCGATGATTTCATCGGCGGCAGGGGAACCCCAAGCGATGAATGCTTTATCTTGGGCGGTGCTTTCGATCAGCAAGCATGCATCGGTGGACCCATCGTTCACAACGGCCATGGCGGCACCTGCCATCGTGGCGATGTCTTCCATAATGTCGTCGCGCGCTGCGCCTTCGCAAGCGGATCGCAGGATCAGGCCAAAGCCCTCTGGCGCATCGGCCATGGCATCGTGTGCGATTTCTTGTAGACGATCACGCTCGTCATCGTCGCGGATTGTACGGGCGACGTTCAAGCCGGGCGCATCGGGGGTGACGATGGCGTATAGGCTTTTATAGATGATCCTGTCGGTCACTGGTGCCGCTTTGCCGTCCTCGGCATAGGTGGTAACCTGAACGGTTAGTGCGTGGCCTGGCGACATGCCCTTGGCCCCGCGCAAAAAACCCTTTTGGCCAGCACCCAGATCAACGACAACACCGCCCTGACCTTTCATTGCTTGGCCAACCCGAGCACGATAGATCGCCCCAACGTTGGGTTGATCATCCGCTGGGTCGATAAGTACGTCTTCGATACGGTTGTTCAGTAACAAGACAGCCGCGTTACGGTTCCCGACGCGGTCCAACACAATATAACGTCCGTTTTTCATAATTTCGATCCGCCTAGTGTGATGGAATAACCCGCCGCGCGCAGCAGACCGATTGTTTCTGTTAGCGGTAGACCAACGACGTTTGTGTATGACCCATTGATGGATGGAATGAGCGCGCCGCCCACACCCTGCATCCCGTATCCACCCGCCTTGTCCATCCATTCCTTAGTCGCAATATACTGCGTGATATCCTCGGGTGACAGATGTTTGAACCGCACAACAGTCTCAACCTGCTTCGCCCAGAACCCAGCCGTAGACCTGACGGCCACAGCGGTGATCACTTTGTGACGGCGACCAGATAATTTGGAAAGATATTCACGTGCTTGCTCTGCGTCTACAGGTTTGCCCAGGATACGCGTTCCCACACAGACGATCGTGTCAGCGGTCAATATGACCTCGTCATCGGCAATAATGGTGGCACGGTTTTTTTCGGACGCCATGCGGGCTGCGTAAACGCGGGGTTTTTCGGCCTTTAGCGGGGTCTCGTCGATATTGGCAGGGCGGACATCATCCGCCACAACACCGATTTGCGCCAACAGGTCACGCCTGCGCGGGCTGGCTGATCCTAGAATCAGACGCACGGATTATTTGTAACGATAACTGATACGACCCTTAGACAGGTCATAAGGTGTCATTTGAACTTGGACTTTGTCGCCCGCCAGTACACGGATACGGTTCTTGCGCATCTTGCCTGCCATTGTCGCGATAATCTCATGGCCGTTTTCCAACTCAACCCGAAATGTCGCATTTGGCAAAAGCTCGTTTACAACACCGTCGAATTCGAGTGGTTCTTCTTTAGCCATGCTATCTCCTATAGTTTCGCAAGGGTTAATCCCCTGCGTCGCTTACATGAGGGCGCCAAGCGGAAATATCAAGTAAAAAGGGGCAAATAGGCTGGTTTTCGTGGCGAGATACATGAAAATTACACCTCTAGTTGCTTGTCATTTCCTAATATGGGCGTCAGGCTGGGGCAAAATTAGCTAGAAAGACACAGATATGGATCAGCATTTAACAGTCGTCGATCATCCGATGGTACAACATAAATTGACCTATTTGCGGGATGAAACCACGCCCACCAATCATTTTCGTCAGTTGCTGCGCGAAACCAGCCAGCTTTTGGCCTATGAGGTGACGCGGAACCTAGAAATGACCACAAAGTCCATCCGCACCCCGATGGTTGGGATGGAAAGCCCTGTCGTGGCAGGCAAAAAGATGGCGTTGGTTTCGATCCTACGTGCGGGTAACGGACTGCTGGACGGGGTGCTGGATTTGATCCCATCAGCCCGTGTTGGTTTTGTAGGGCTCTATCGTGATGAAGAGACATTGAAACCTGTGAAATACTATTTCAAAGTCCCCTCGCATCTGGATCAACGATTGGTCATCGCTGTGGACCCGATGTTGGCAACGGGAAATTCATCCGCAGCTGCGATTGATATGCTGAAAGAGGCGGGTGCCACAAACATTCGGTTCTTATGTTTGCTGGCCTCTCCCGAAGGTGTTGCGCGGATGAAAGAAGCGCATCCAGATGTACCGATTGTAACGGCTAGCCTTGATGAGCGGTTGAACGAAAAAGGATATATTCTGCCTGGATTGGGCGATGCAGGCGATAGAATGTTTGGAACAAAATAGCGCGGGTCGAGCATTCCCAAGGAAGTCTCGTAACCCTTACGCTGCTAAGTTTGCCTTTATTGTTCAGTGGCCAGAACAAGTACCCATTTGGTATCATTGCCTGACCCAGCTTTACCAAGCCCAAACTCTTCGAATTTTGGATTGATGTTATTTTGTTGATGGCCTGGTGATTTGACCCATCCCTGCAGCACGCCTGCCTGGTCCCGATATCCCCAAGCAATGTTTTCTCCGTAAGTGCGCCACTTGTATCCAGCAGCAGTAATCCGGTCACCTGCGGATGATCCGTCTAGTCCAGTATGGCTGTTGTAATTATTCGCGAGCATGTCATTAGCATGAAGTTGAGCAGCAGACCCCAGCCGCGAGTCATACGTAACCGGCGCTGCATTGTTGGCTGTGCGCACATTGTTGAGAAGTCCTCCAAAAGACAGGTTGTCTACCGTACTGGGCGCTGTGGGTGACAAGCTAGTTGTGGTTGAAGGAGTCGACGACAGTGTCGGTGCAGCTGTAGGTGATAGAATTGTGGATGTGACGGCTGGTGACGGTGCGTTCATAGATGTGGGTGTTGATCCGCTGCCACCACATGCCGAAAGTGCGCAAGATAGTACTACTAAAACAGTATATTTCATTTTCATGTTCCCAGTTTTGTCCGCTGCACTAGGCGTTCTGCAATGGGATTGTGTCAACAATAGGTTGAATTTTTGAAATTCGGAGCAAGACTATGCTGATTTTTGAGCTCAATCGGCGTCAATCCGCACAGGCCTGTCAACCAAGTTTGCGCCCTATAATTTGGCAAGCGCAAAGCCGCGACTATTTCACAAAGTTAATCCTCCGATTGACTGTCACGGCCATAGTTGATTTTCTTTGCCAAAGCTTCGGCGCACAAGATTTCCCAAAAGGAGTAAGACCATCTCAAATATTTCAGAATCTCCCGAGCGTGCCTGGGTATGGTGATTTGATATGAGGAATTTTCAGCACATCGTATTGTGCATTATTCTTGGTTCCTATGCAGTCTCTGGGCTGCAAGCAGCTACTATCGACGCAACAATGAATGGGGATCGGCGCGCGGCAGAAACAGCGTTGGCAACGGGTGATCCTTCCTTGTCTATTCGATTGGCCCAGACGATTTTAAAGATGAATGCAAATGACTACCAAGCCTTACTAATTGTATCGCTCGCAAGTACCCAATTGGGCCAACATCAGGCAGCGGCAACAGCGGCGCGCAAGGCATTTCACGCAACCAGCGACGGCGGCCAAAAGTTCCAAGCGGCGCGGATCACCGGTGCAGCCTACTTTAATGCCTCTCAGTTTACCCGCGCTGAATGGTGGCTACGCCGTGCTGCGAACTACGCACAATCTGAGATCGATCTAACGTTGGCAAAGCAAGAGTTTAATCAGATACGCCAACGAAACCCACTCTCGGTGAATCTAAGCTTTTCCGTCACCCCATCTAACAACATCAACGGAGGGTCCGAGGATGAATTCTTTTCCTTGGATGAATATGTGTTTCAATTTCGACCTGATGCGCGCGCGCTGTCGGGGATTGAATATTCAGGTGATGTAGACCTGACATACCGGATTTCGCAAAGCCCAATTCAAATCACGTCTGTCGGCACGTATCTATTTGGTCGTACCTATTCCTTATCATCTGCATCCCAAGCGACTGTTCCAGATGTATCGGGCAGTGACTATTCGTTGACCCTAGCGGAAGCGTCGGTAAAACATCGTCGATTTCTGATTGAGGGGTTTGGGCCAACTGGTGTGTCCGCCCATGTCGGACAAATCTGGTACGGCGGCGATCCGTTGTGGCGATATCAAAGGTTGGCACTGTCACAAGATTTTGTAGTTGATCAAAAATCATCTGCCACGATCAGTACGTTTGTTGAAAAACAAGACGCTTTGGACGGTATTCAGCCAGATACGAAAGTCTACGATCTACAAGGTGTCTATGCGCATCGGTTGCCGAACCAAGATGTTATGAAAGTTTCACTAGGGTATCGTTATAACGACGCGGATCAGGAAACCTATACGTTCAAAGACTATCGTACATCGTTGACTTATAACTTTGAACAACCGATCCTCAACAGCAGGTTTTCGGTTTCGATCAGCGGCGGTCATAAACGGTTTGATCAGTTCTCATTGGCCTTGGATGGGCGTCGAGACAAGTATGTTTCGGTTGGCGCAACTGCGATCCTTGAAAGGATATCTTATTGGGGGTTTTCGCCCAGCATTTCGGTTTCTGCCACCAAAACAAACTCTAGTGTTAGCCGTTTTTCAAACACGCAATTTCAAAGCAAGTTTGGCATCCGATCAAACTTTTAGATTTGAAATATGTATTCCGTAAAATCAGTGTCTCCACTGGCAGCTTTGTAAAATGATGGGTGATTTTAGGACTATTTCAGTACAAAGCGGTCTTTAATCCGCGTCGCGATATCGTCTCTGACGGCGCGATAAGCATCCAGTTTTTCTTCTCGGTTGCGTCCTATCGCGGTCGGGTCGGCGATGTCCCAAAATTCCACCTCGACACTGGCATCTTCAGTCTGTTCGCGCGCGGTCTTTGCTGCTGTTGGCGACAAAGCTATGATCAGGGAATAGCTGTCCAAATCGTCGCCCCACGCTTCCAGGTCTTCGAACGAACGCACTTTGTGTTTTGCCAATTCGATGTCTAGCTCTTGGCACACAGTGATCGAAAAACCGTCGATATCTTTGTCGTTTTTGACACCCGCAGATTGCACAAAAATCGAGGTGCCGACATGCTGCTTCATCAATCCTTCGGCCATGGGTGACCTGACAGAATTATGGTCGCAACAAAACAATACGGCAGAGGGAAGGTTGCTCATGCACTTACCCCTTAAACTGCAAGACGCAGATTAACGTGAACAGACGTCGGGCGGTCATTTTATCGATTTCGATCTTGCCTTCCAGCCGCTCTTGCAGTTGCGAGGCACCCTCATCATGGATGCCGCGACGACCCATGTCGATTGCTTCGATCTGGGCGGGTGGCATGCTGGTTACCGCGTTGAAATAGCTTTCACAGATGGCAAAGTAATCTTTAATGACCTGCCTCATAGGCGACAAAGACAAATGAAATTCTGTTGCTGGCTGATCATCTTGAGTGGAGATTTGAAAGGCCAATCGACGATCCACAATTGCCAGTGTTAACTTGTAAGGCCCCTCGGGTGTGTTGTCCGCGGACAGGGTGAAACTGTTTTCTTCCAACAGATCGAAAATCGCAACACGGCGTTCTTGTTCAGTCTCCGCAGTGGGCGGTGGCAGGCCCTCATCATTAAGTGTGATGTCGATCAAGTAAGATGCATTAGCCATGGTCGACCTCGTTAATGTGATCCAATCGGGCGCGCACCGAAAGGCCATGTGCTTCTAGGCTTTCGGATTTTGCCAAGGTTTCAGCAGCAGGTCCAATGGCACCCAAAGCTGCGGGTGTCATCATTGATAGCGTTGTGCGCTTCATGAAATCAAGGACAGAAAGGCCAGAGGCAAATCGCGCAGACCGCGCCGTTGGTAAAACGTGGTTCGGCCCACCGACATAATCACCAATGGCTTCCGGGGTCCAAGCCCCAATAAAAATTGCACCAGCATGACGGATCTTGTCACAATAGGTTTCGGCGTTAGCAACGCAAATCTCCAGATGCTCTGGGGCAAGACGATTGCTGAGGGCTGCCGCCTCGTTCAAATCTTTTACGACGATCACTGCGCCATAATCGCGCCAGCTTGGGGCCGCGATGTCTCTGCGTTCAAGTGTTTCCAATCGCGCATCAACTGCCTTTGAAACTGCCTTACCAAAAGCTGCATCATCTGTGATTAATATCGACTGCGCGCTTTCGTCATGTTCGGCTTGAGACAGCAGATCGACGGCAATCCATTCGGGGTTATTGTCTTTGTCTGCGATTACCAAAATTTCGGATGGGCCAGCAATCATATCAATGCCAACATGGCCATAGACCCGACGCTTGGCTGCAGCGACGAATGCGTTGCCGGGCCCCGTTATTGTATCAACCTTATTGATAGTTTGTGTGCCAAATGCCATCGCCGCAATCGCTTGGGCGCCACCGATACGATACACTGTGTCGACACCCGCCAGCCGTGCGGCCATCAAGACCAATGGATTGATGATACCATCAGGTGTGGGCACGCACATGCTTAGATGATCTACGCCCGCCACTTTGGCGGGGATTGCGTTCATCAGCACCGATGAAGGGTAAGAGGCTAGCCCGCCCGGCACATACAGCCCCGCTGCTTCGACAGGGCCCCAGCGCCACCCCAATTTGGCACCGGTGTCATCTTGCCACCAAGCGTTTTCCGGCAGTTGTTTGGCGTGATAGGTGCGAATTCGGTCTGCGGCCAGTTCCAGTGCTCGTGCTTCGGCAACGGGTACGGCGGCGATGGCCGTATCAATTTCATCTTTGGAAAAGCTGAGCGTTTCAGCAGTGACATCGGTGCGATCAAACTTGGTCGTCAGTTCTATCAACGCCGCGTCTCCGCGCGTCTGAACATCTGTTATTATGTCCGCGACAACGTTGTCCACATCCGCCGACGATTCCCGCTTTGATCCCAGCAGGTCTTGAAAGGCTTTTTCAAACCCTTCGTCTTGGCTGTGTAGAAAAACGGGCATGTAAGTTGCCTTTATGAAAGATCGTGCTGCGGTGACTTTTTCGAAGGCGCTATATACGGGCGCGTGACATCCTTTAGCGTCGCATCGATACATTCTACATGCAACGCGATTTCGCCATCGCCAGCTAATTGTAACGTTATGGTGCCGGCCATGTCGCCCGCATCTTCAAAGGTCATATCAAGAAGAGAGAACACTTGATCTTTGTCTGCGATATCAACGCCGTTCGATGCAACTTTCAATACCGTGTCGAACACCAGTACTGCTTGTACCCGTTCGAATGCGCGCCCTTGGCGTTCTGCGGCTGCTTTGTCTTCCCAGCGGAACCGATTGATCAGCATGGCAAAGCGATTTTCGGCGGCTTTCCAAGCGATTTCCGTCGCGGGAACAACGGCATCTTGGCACAGAGTCGCAACTATCGCCAAATCCTCTGCGTCCGCGGCCTTAAGGGCTAGCGGGGTTTCTTTTGCATCTTCAAATCGTGCATCTTCTTGTGTCATGTGTTTGTCACTCGTTCGATAATTGCGCCAATGCCCGAGAATTTACGGACAACTTGTTCATAGCCGCGATCCAGATGATATACGCGCGATACAATGGTTTCACCCTCGGCAGCCATGCCAGCCAAGATCAACGAAACAGACGCGCGCAGATCGGTGGCCATCACTGGTGCACCGCGTAGTTTGTCGACGCCCGTAACTGTGGCGGTACCACCGTGGACTTCGATTTGGGCACCCATACGGATCAGTTCTGGCGCGTGCATGAAGCGGTTTTCGAAGATCTTTTCTTCCAGAACCGAGGTGCCGTCGGCAGTTGCCAACAACGCCATCATCTGTGCTTGCAAGTCTGTGGGAAATCCAGGGAATGGCTCTGTTGTCACATCGACCGCATGAATGCGCCCGTTTTTAGCAGCAACTTTCAATCCAGCGCCAGTTTCCGTGATCTCTGCCCCAGCCTCTTCAAGCTTTTGGCAAAACGCTTCTAGTAGACTGCGTTTACCACCCAGCAATTCCACCTCGCCACCAGCGATAAGCGGAGCCAACATATAGGTCCCAAGTTCGATACGGTCAGTAACCACAGGGTGGTTAGCACCGCCCAAAGTTTCCACACCTTCGATGGTAATGTCGGGTGAACCGTCACCTGTAATTTTAGCACCCATGGAACGCAGCAGATCGGCCAAATCGACAATCTCTGGTTCGCGCGCGGCGTTTTTCAAAACGGTGGTGCCTTTGGCGAGAGTTGCCGCCATGAGGATGTTTTCAGTTGCGCCAACAGATGCGAACGGCAGCTCGTACACTGCGCCCTTCAGCCCGCCGGGTGCTTTGGCGTGGACATATCCATCGCGCAAATCAAACTCTGCGCCTAGCGCTTCTAGTCCTCGTAAATGCAGATCAACGGGACGTGCGCCGATGGCACACCCGCCAGGTAACGAAACCGCCGCCACGCCATTGCGTGCAATCATTGGCCCTAGAACCAAGATCGACGCGCGCATCTTGCGTACGATATCATAGTGCGCCACGTCACTGGTCATTTCGGGCGTATGCAATTTGATTGTTTGGCCTTCGTCAGAAACGGTGACTTCCGTACCCAGCGACGCCAGCAATTCGTTGGTCGTTTTGATGTCAGATAAACGCGGTACATTCGTAAATGTAACTGGTTGATCGGTCAGCAATGCCGCGGGCATCAACGTCAAGGCGGCATTTTTCGCACCAGCGATTGGGATTTGGCCATGAACGGGGCCGTTGCCTTTTACAATAATTGAATCCATCTACCCGTTATTCCTTATCATTTGGCGCGGCTTTACCTGTCCCGCGTGCACGTCCCTGTGCTTTGCGCCTTTGAAGGTTGGCTCGCAGTTGCGCGCGCAAACGTTCAGCACGTGCTTCTGCCTTTACATCCTTGCTGGATTTAGGCGTTTTTATCTCTGGTCGGCTCTTATCCATGCCCATCCTTTACCGCAAGGTTTCATTGCGGTCTAGATTGCGCTTGCACAATTGCACATTTGCGCTAAAACCGCGCCAAATTGACCTTGGCCACGGCCTGGTTTGATTTTTGTGTAGAGATACGCTGCTGTAGCTCAGTGGTAGAGCGCGTCATTGGTAATGACGAGGTCGGGAGTTCAATTCTCCCCAGCAGCACCACTTCTGAAAACTTGAATATGCTAAGATCGGCAGTGTATCGAGGGCAATTGCCATTTTAATTTGCAATTTCAACGCCAGAACTTAAGCTTGCTGCAAATAAAAGGCCACCCATGCGCTATATCCTAACCATCGCTTTTCTTATCGGCACGATGACGGTTGTAATTGCAGACACCAAGCGCGGCATTCAGTTCTATGACGCGGGGGATTATGACGCTGCCGGAAAAGAATTCCTTGGCCCAGTGGCTGCAGGCGATCCTGTTGCTATACGTTACTATGCACACATGCTTTATCGGGGGCTTGGTGGTACAACCGACAGACCCCTTGCAGATAAGTTATTGCGCAAGTCCTATACCAGTGGGGATACTGCGTCTGGATCATACCTTGCCTACATGATTACATCATATGCGCCCTTAAGGTTTTCCGGCTATAAGGACGAAGACTATGCTCGCATGTCAGAGGCCACAAAACTGTTCGAAGAAACCTATAATGGCCCCACTTACCAAGAACCTGCCAGCAGTATCGTAAAGAATTTTCTTTATACCGACGGCAAGGTCAGGCCTAAAGGGAATATGATCATCTGGCTTAAACGAGCGGTGCGCGAAGGGCACAGCGAGTCTGCTTGGCAACTTGCCAAAGATTACTCAAACGGGAACGGCGTTGAGAAAAATACGGATGACGCGTTCTATTGGGCTGAATACGCTGCATTCCTTGGGAATTCAGAAGCCCAAACAATTGTCGGACGCATGTATTTTGAGGGTCGCGCGGGCCCTCCTCGGCCAGATGCGGGAATAGCCTTGATTGTGCAAGCAGCCGAGGATCGGCACAATCCCGCGATGTTGCTTGTGGCAGAACATTACGCCAGTGAAGGATCAAACCGCGATCTGGGTATGGCATGGCGTGTTCTTCACCTAGCCTATGATCGTGGATTAGAAAAAAGCGACCGATCCGAAAGGCTGTCAAAGTTTCTGTTTTCACGCAGAGGGAACGAGTTTGCTCGGTCGATTGGCGACGGTGTTTACAATCAGCACTTTGAAGGCTTGATTAATTTAACCGAGCCTGACTATCAGGCGGCCCTCAGAAATTTCGAGTCCCGAAGGCGCCCACATTCAGAATAAATCGAAAACTAAGCCATTGTTCAATGTCGATAGATTTCTGTTTTGTAAGCGAAAAATGTGAAAAATACAGTAAGCGTTGTTGCATTTTCAAGATTTCACGGCAGTGGCTGTTCGACATCTTTCTGATTACCCCATTTGCAATCGCAGTGTGCACGCCTGTCAAATCGGCATCGGGTTCATTGATGCGCGCAAGCATAGACTGATACTGCACCCTGCATTGTGACCATGACCGATGAATGGCTCTATGGGGCCCTATCCGAGAATAACAAGCGGAGGGATAGCCCGTCAGATTTGGCTGGGTTAGTGCAAATTACCACACGGCAGTGACTGTGTTCCCAACGATTGTATAATTCTCTTGTTTTAGGTTGAGTGCATTGTTAAGCATTCGATATAAAGTTGAGTAGCGTTGCGTGTAGTTACGATTTTTTGAGTGGGGTAATTTTAAGAGTATGTTTAAGGACTTTTTAGGTGATGACCTAGGTGGCATCCCCGCAATCGAATTCGCAATGCTTGCAATTCCAATGACACTTATAACTTCATGTGTAATCCAGTTTGCGCTGCTGGCGCAGACAACAATTGTGTTAGAGCAAGCTGCCTTTGCTGCCGCAAGAAGCGCACTTGTTCACAAGTGTCGCCCCCTTAGCCTCAAGTCTGCTTCTGAAGGGTTATTTGGTGCAGCTAAAGCTGTTTGGGGTGGTGCCAGCTGTAATGATTCTGCTGGCGCGGCGCAGTGGGAAAACGCGGCACGCATTGCCTTGCTGCCAGTTTCAGCGTCCAACGACAAATCAAAATCTAGGCAGGGCGGGTCATGCGGCCATCCAGATGCATTGGTAAAGCTGATGTTGAACTCTGCCGTTCGCTCTAATCTTGAAGAGGCTGTTACCAACAAAGCCTGCTACGCGTTTGAAGACGAAAACGTGCGTGTTGATGTTTCATGGCGCACGGTGGTGTCTGGTGTCACGTTTGGCGACGGTGTTCCTGCGATGCGAGCAGAGGTGACGTTTCGCGCGCCTGTCTTATCTATCACAAGAATGATATTTTCATCTGGATCACGTGGCGGGGACAAAAGTTTTTACCGCGAGATTACGGCAGAGGCGACAGTGCTATGATGAATTTTCGGATTTTTCTGCGCCGCCTGCTAATTCAATTTCAGTGCGACAGATCTGGGCAAGTTGCATTTCTGGGAATTGCCGCCGCGTTGCCGTTGACCCTTTTGATGTTCTATATGGTGAACAGTTCCAAAGCCTTGCAAGATAGTACGCGCGCTCAAAGCGCGGCGGATATGATTGCGTTGGCACATGGCGCGGAAACGGCGCGATCCATGAATGTTATCGCGATGAACCATGTCTCATTGACGCAAAACTTCACCACAGCGGTCAACGCTAGTAGCCTTGATAACACGTTGAAGATTCATCGTGCGATTTTGGTCGGCGCCATTCTAGAGACGGGTATTTACGGTCTGGATACTTGCCGCATTTACACGGGCTGGTTCTCGTTTTTGAAACCAGTGTGCCTAATGCCGTCGCTCGCGTTTGGCATCCAATTGGGGCTAGAGCTTCCACGGGTTAGTGACGTCGAAGATATTTACGAACCAGACAAAGCTTTGCGTGTAGCAAACAATGCCCTTAAGGCATTGAATGTCAAAAACGAAGAGATCGTTAATCGGTTTCCTGAAGTGATTGAAAAACAAGCGGCTTGGCTGGCACAGACCAATAAAGTGTCGGACCTTTATATCGATAATAGTTGCGAACGTGGTCAAGCCACGACTTGCGACAGTTCGAACAAGCGTCAGGGTATGGAACTGCCGTTAACAAAAAATGAACCGATGGATGCACATCTACGCTTTTGTGCGGCAACATTTTTCGGCACTGGTGGTGTTGATTTGGGTAAAATGTCGATGCTTGGCAGCTTGGGTGGGCTTGGCAACTTTGCATCCATCCCATTGATGAACGGGTCTTTTAATAAGCGTGGATTTGATATCAACCGCGGGCCGATGTACGGCGGCAGCGATGAAGACAAGTACTTGCCCACACATATTAGCAAATACACCAGCACGGGTCAGATTCTGAAAGACTATGACGAGCTGTCCGTCCGTCCAAAACTGTATGACGGGGTGCTGAACCTGCTACTCAGCCCGATTAATGGGTTCTCAATTTACAAAAACCTGATCAAAGCGCAATTCGCTTGGCGTAAACGCGGTAAAAAGAAACGTCGCGCACGTGCGCAAGCCAAAGAGTATTTTTCCAACATTACCGATGCTTTGGTGATCAACGGAGACTCTCTTGAATCCTACAAAAAAGGGCCAGGGTTTAAGTATCCGTTTGATCAAGAATTGGACGATAATATATTCACCCGCCAAGTAAACTTGCGCACCGCTGCGCAATGCATTGGTGGGTCAGACGGTGGTCTGGGCTTTTTGACAGACATCCTCAGCGGTCTTAGCGGGTTGTTAGGATTTACAGAAGTTGCCGATTTTGATGTTTATCATGCTGTACAAGATGGATCGTTGCCAAAAATCTTGCCAGATTTAGAAGATTTCGATGATGACTATAAACCACTCGTTTTCGTTAATCGCAAAAGCAATAAGCGCTGGTCGCCTGGGATATTTAAAGACACAACAGAAGGGTTCGTGAAGTACGGTCAAGCTGTAACGTTCAACCCAGATGAAATCAGTATTTATTCACAGAATTGGCAAAGTCGTTTGATACCGTCTTCGAAAATGAAGAATTTGTCAGATGTCTTATCGCGCATGGAAACCAAGTCGAGCGATTCTTTTTCAGCCGTGAAAACGGATTTACAATCTGTTGATGGCGAAGGGACTTGGGCCGATGTCGTTGTTAAATAATCAGATAAAATTATTCATTGCCAACAGAGCTGGATCAGTTGCGTTCGAAGCGATTTGGGTCGCGCTATTCTTGGCGTTCTTCATAGCGCCGACTGCGTATCTATACCAAGTATCGCGTGTTGGATTAGAGGTGTCGACGATCAGCCGCGTCGCGGCACGCAACGAAGCAGTTAACAACAGCTGTACGCGGTCAGGCAAGTTTCCGTTGCCTGCAGACATCGGTAAATCTGATGTGTCGATCAGTTTGTTGAATTGTGATTCAAACATTGATGGCGAGACACCGCTCGAAGCAGATAATCATTTTTGGAAAAAGATGACCGATCTGTCTGATCAACACTTTACCGACTTTTCCAAAAGCTTTGCCGATCACGCGCAACACAGGGCAGTGCTTGGAAAACAAAACACTTTGTTCACAGAAGTTTTTGATTTGGGCCAGGGTGGTGGCTTTTTTAATCTTGGCTTGCATATACCCGTACGCTTGAACACTCAAACCCTTGCGCCGGGAACGGATTATTGGCAATTCGACAAAGATTACTGGGCACAAGGTCACGATAAAATTATTTGTGCCGAGCTAACCGCGGCACAAGTTGAGATGTTGCCGACGGTCTATCCTTCGGGCTGCGCGCCAGACGGCAACGTCCCACCCGAACCCACGGGCCAGCCACCAGTCACCACAACGGGACCGGGGCCAGAAGGCCCTGACGAACCTGACACGGGTGAACCAGATACCACAGGCACCGGTGAACCAACGCCAGAGGGCGAAGGAACAGAGGCTGGCGAAGATGCAAATTCTTTGTTGGATGATTGTCTAGATAACGTCACAGGGCACATTATCGGTGTGGCAAATGACTACGAACAGCCGGATGATGATCCGCGTCTGAACCAGACTGAAACAACCTATGGCGATCAACTGCCTGATACGGCAACTGACGGACCATCCGTTACATCTGAGGTGGGTTGTGAACTGTTAGACGAGAGCGGGTCATTGGTTGAGGGTGGTGACACTTGGACTGGTGAAAATGGTGAGATCAGCTTGGACGTGGGTCTTGGTAATTACGAGCTTGAAGCAGACCTGAATGCGGTCATCGATTGGACAGAGGGTACTGGGGCGGTAAATGCGACTGCTGGCGGAAATGTAAGTGTCGGCGAAATCGCGACAGAGGGTTCTTTCGAAGCTTTCGAAGGTGTATTGACCGGCGACGGTTCGGCAACGCTGGAGGTTGTGCAAGCAGGGCTTGAAGGTGATTTAGAACTAGCGGTTGACCTTAACAACGGCACAGTGGTCGCCAGCGGCGAAGTCTCTATCGAAGCAAACTTGATCAAAGTCGAAGGCGATATTTCTGGCACGGTAACGGTTGCCGGTGTCCCAATCACGTTAACGGCTGAAGGCGGTGCCAGTATTGGTGCCGGCGCGTCGGCAAGTGGTACATTTGCCGTCACATCAGAAGGTATTACAATCGGCGGAAAACTGGGTGCAGCACTTGGACTTGGTCTTGAAGGTGGTGTATCGATTACAATTGGATGGCCATCATGGTGGTAAACTTGGAGACTATGGTTAATGTTTATTAAGACTTTAAAGAAACTAACTGCACTGTCATGTGCTGCTCTATTGCTGGGCGCGCCAGTGTTTGCGCAAACCACGGGTGGGCTAAAAATGAAAGAATACATGGATGTTGCACCTGGTTTGACTTTTGTTTTGCCAGAAGATGACCTGACAATCGAAACGTCCGTTGACGGCTCAGCCAATCCGTTTTTTCTTGATGGAGAGATTCTTGCGAACATTAAGTATAAAAACTTAACCGCGATCGTAACCAGTTTTAAGATGGAGATTACGGCCAATCATACGGATTGGTTGATCGCCTATTCCAAAGCTTTGGGGATCAAAGTTACGGATCTGAAAACCGCAAAGAACAAACAAGGTGTCGTGATTGGTCTTGGAAAATTCATCCTGCCAAAATATCCCGACCAACCACTTGGCGTGGCTGTCGCATTCGGAGGGGATCGTGGTTACTTCATCCAAGGCAAAACCAAAAGCTCTGCGGCATTGGTCAAGTCGGCTGTAGTGAACATGAAGGTACCGGGCACCCCGTGGGGGACGTTAGAGCCGACTAAAACCATTACCGTTGGTTCCAAGTCCATTAAGATTAACGAAACATTCACTCATACGCCTGTTTCAGAAGGTCCGATGAAGGGTGTGGTTGTCACCAATGCTGGGCGCATGGAAGCCAGTGCAATTATATTGACTGTGAAGACCGAGCTGTTTTCAGATCACTCTGAAAACCGCCGCGTATTCGAAGGCGAACTTAAATCTGGAAATTTAGAATACACTGTGATCCGTGACGAGCCGACAGAGACGGTGTTCAATGTGAAATCGCAAGGTGGCAAAGAATTTACTGGATTTATTGCCACGCAAGGCACCTCGTCTGTTTCTTTGATCGTTCCAAGCATTACAACAAATGTGAACGCATGGATGTCGGGCAAGTATTATTACAACGCTGCCATTCGCGCCGTGCGACGCTAGGATTTGACGATGGTTTCTTTGAATAAACTTGTTCAAGCCGCATGCTTGATGATGTGCACCAGCACAGCGTCCTTGGCGGGTGTTGTCGAAACAAGCGAAGATGGGCTGTACAAAGTCCTAAGCTCGGATAAAGACGCTATTATCGAGAACTGGCCAGAGTTGCGTCAGTCTATTCTGGACGCTTATGGCGTTCGCGAGCTGCAAACCATGTCGGCGTTTGACTATGATGCGTTCGGTCAAAAGAAAAATCCACCTGCCTTTGAGATGAAGGAAGAAGATTTTGAAGGATTGGTGTTCGATCTTAGTCTTCGCGATACTTCAATGCTTACCACTTTGACGGATTTGTTCAGTGATTTGACGGTCGAAGAAGCATCGTCATTCGAAGATGGATTGTTGGTAGAGGCACAAAAAACGGCAGATGGCAAACACGAGCTTACGATCGAGTTTTACAAACGCGTGGTTCATAACAGTTTCGGTGGTTTTGGATTAGATGCGCCATTCCCAGTTAGGTTTCCTGCAGGGACGAAAATTCTAACTCAACAGGGCGGTGAGAATGGCGCACCGACTGTGTATTATTTAGAAGTCCCATCAGGTCAGGGCGAAGTTGCCAGCAAGATTGCTGAACAACTGTTTGCCAGTGATTTAGAGATACAGCAGTTTAACCGCAAAGGTGCAGATGTGGTTGTCGCCACATCGCCCAAGGGTGATTTGATTATGCAGGCGATGGATGATCAGGGCGGCTATGCGTCGACGGTTCACTTGGTTGTAATCAACAACTGACTTCAGACACGACAGTGATCTGCACTGTGTCTTGGCATCAAGCTTGGATTGCAATTTGGCATGGGTGCAGTACCCTGTGCGAAATTTGCTATGTCATAATGCGTTTCTCAGATGATCAAACCTTTTCACTATTGTTGTGGGCGTGCATCGGCAGGGATGAGTAGACAAGTTCGACGTCACGACTGATTGAAAATGGGGAATGTAAATGTTGAAGAATGACCAACTGGACCAATGGGAGCGCGATAACTTCTTCCACCCATCTACGCACCTCGCACAACATGCGCGCGGTGAAAGCGCTAGCCGTGTAATAAGGACTGCCAACGGTGTTTATATCGAGGATCGTGATGGTCACAAATTACTTGATGCATTTTCCGGCCTTTACTGCGTGAATGTTGGGTATGGTAGACAAGAAATTGCCGAGGCAATCGCGGGTCAAGCACGCGAGCTGGCCTATTATCATTCCTATGTTGGACATGGGACCGAAGCTAGCATTACTCTGTCGAAGATGATCCTCGATCGGGCGCCATCAAACATGTCCAAAGTGTATTTTGGTTTGGGCGGTTCCGATGCAAACGAAACCAATGTGAAACTGATCTGGTACTACAACAATATTTTGGGTCGCCCAGAGAAGAAAAAGATAATCTCACGCTGGCGTGGGTATCATGGTTCGGGTCTTGTGACCGGATCGTTGACTGGGTTGGAATTGTTTCACAAAAAATTCGACCTGCCCTTGGATAGTATTATCCACACAGAAGCGCCATATTACTTTCGCCGGGACAATCTGGGTCAGACCGAAGAAGAATTCGTGACACATTGCGCCGCTGAGCTTGAGGCGCAGATCGAACGCGAAGGCGCGGACACGATTGCTGCTTTCATCGGCGAGCCGGTACTGGGGACTGGAGGCATCGTACCACCGCCCAAAGGGTATTGGGCCGCCATTCAGGCCGTATTAAAAAAACATGATATCTTGTTGATTGTCGATGAAGTCGTGACAGGCTTCGGTCGTCTCGGGACGATGTTTGGGTCCGATCATTATTGTATCGAAGCGGACATCATCACAATTGCCAAGGGACTAACATCAGCTTATGCGCCGCTTTCAGGATCGATTATCAGTGAAAAGGTGTGGAAAGTACTAGAGCAGGGAACAGACGAAAATGGCCCCATCGGACATGGTTGGACGTATTCCGCACACCCTATCTGTGCAGCGGCAGGCGTTGCTAACCTCAAACTGATTGATGACCTTAACCTAGTGACGAATGCTGGCGAAGTTGGCAGTTACTTAAACTTGGCAATGTCAGACGCACTATCAGGTCACCCTAGTGTTGGTGATGTGCGCGGCGAAGGTATGCTGTGCGCGGTGGAATTTGTGAAAGACCGTGACAGCCGCAAGTTTTTTGACGCATCGGAAAAAATCGGCCCGCAAGTATCAGCCGCATTGCTGGCGCAGGACAAAGTGATCGCTCGGGCGATGCCGCAAGGCGATATCCTTGGGTTCGCACCGCCGTTTTGTTTAACGCGCGAACAGGCTGACAGCATTGTGTCCGCAACCGCCCGCGCAGTCAAAACAGTGCTTGGATAACTAAGTGGTGCAAAGTTGCGGATAAGGTCGGGGCCTGCGGAATAATCCGTTTAGTACGGCCAACTCCACGAGCCCCTTCTTTTTAGCCTACGGCGCGTGTACCAGCCGCATCGCCAGCTATTTTGCCAAACACTGCGCCAGAGGTCAGTCCAGACCCGCCAGGGTATCCTGCCAAAAACACACCGCCGACCGTTTCACCACATGCATACAGACCATCAATTGGGTGATTACTTTCGGTCAATACTTCGCCCGAGTGTGATACCTTTAGTCCGCCATAGGAAAATGTGATTCCGCCCGTAACTGGATAGGCGCGGTAAGGGGGGGTATCCAGTTTTTGCGCCCAGTTCGATTTGGGTAGCGGCA
>CALDZS010000171.1 GCA_937944065.1 uncultured Amylibacter sp.
GCCGCAGCCAACAATGCGATATCAGGCGAACGGACGACTGCGCCTTTTGACAAAAGCATATCACCATCCCCAAAATCCTCTCCAGCGTGGCGCGTATTTGCCCCTGCCTTCAGCCCAGATCGAAAAACAATCTCATCTGCATCGACCGTCACATCCTCTTGCAAGATCACCGTATCAACGCCTTTGGGAACAGCCGCGCCCGTTAGGATGCGTACCGCGTGACCGTCAGGCACCACGCCGTTAAATGGTTCACCCGCCGCAGCGCGTCCCGCGATAATCGGCAAGCGATTTACATCACCAGCACCCAAACTGGAAAACGCGAACCCGTAACCATCAACCGCACTGTTGGCAAACGGCGGATTGGTTGCCCTCGCCGTAACATCTGCTTGCAGAACGCGCCCACCTGCCTGACCCAATGCGACGGTTTCGATACCAACCACGGGATGCAAACGTTCCTCAAGTCGCGCCAGCGCCGTGTCCACAGGTGTCCAATCCACGCCTTGCGGTAAGGCGAAACAATCATTGCGCAGTTTAGGTGGCTGGCTCATGCCAGACCAACTTTGGACAGTATAAAGTCTGCAATCGCAACTGTGTCATCCAAATCCAAACGTGGCAGATCAAGGCTGACCTCGGTATCGCTTGCTAGCGCACAAATCGACGGGTCCGTATCGGCTAGCAAACCTTTTTCGGTCACTGCTCGACTACATTCTAGTTTTATGTGGCCGGTGCGTTTAAACCCTTCGACCAGCACTAAGTCCACGGGATCCATGCGCGCGACCAAATCTGGCAATTCAGGCTCGGGCGCCCCTTTCAATTCTGACATCAACGCCCATCGCTGTGCCGAGGCCAACATTACCTGACGCGCGCCCGCCTCGCGGTGGCGATAGCTGTCACGACCTGGTTGATCCACATCGAATTCATGATGCGCATGCTTGATGGTGGAAACCGTAAAACCACGCGCCGAAATCTCGGTCACAAGCCGTTCAACCAACCCTGTCTTGCCAGAGTTTTTCCACCCAACGATGCCAAAGATTTTCATGGCGTATACTTCTTATAAATGTCTTTGGCTCGTTCCATATCATCTGGCGTGTTCACGTTAAAGAACGGATCGAATGGGGTGTTGTCGAACTGTGCGTATGCACAGCCATGTGGCCCCGTCCATTGTACCACTTTACGCACGCCATCTGCCAACGCCGCACGTAAATCTTCACGCAAATCGACTGACCAAAGTCCAAAGGTGGGATGCCGCGCAAGGCGGCCGTCTTCGGTCGTTGCGGCCAATGCTAACGAAGTCTTTTCGTCCCGCGCGGTCGCCAATAAATGCGTCACCAGCGTGTCGGGAAAAAATGGCGTGTCCGCCGCCACAGTTATCACCTTTTCGCCACCTTGATCTGCCGCATAATCCATCGCGGCGAGTATTCCCGCCAAAGGCCCCGCGAAATCAGGAACGCTGTCTGCAAAGATGGGCAGGCCATAGTCTGCGAACCGTGACGGATCGCCATTTGCGTTGATTGCCATCTTATCGACTTGTGCGTCGAGCCGTGCGATCACATGGGACAGCAAGCTGCGCCCGCCAAGTTCCAACAATCCTTTGTCACCACCGCCCATGCGCGAGGATTGACCACCGGCCAAGATCACACCAATCATGTGCTGATATCCGCATCAAATTCGATCCGATCCGCACCCGATAGACAAACAAACCGTTCGCCGCGCAGGCGACCGATGACTGTGAGCCCGACTTGATTGGCAATCTCGACCCCGTAAGCGGTGAAGCCTGAACGAGATGCCAATATCGGAATTCCCATCAGTGCGGTTTTGATCACCATTTCAGACGTCAAACGACCCGTGGTATACAGAATTTTATCGCTTGGGTCCGCGCTCGTCATCCGCATCCATCCCGCCACTTTATCGACCGCGTTATGACGGCCAACATCCTCCATATAGACAAGTGGTTGGTCGCCTTTGCACAACACCGTTCCGTGAATTGCACCAGCGGTTAGATACAAGCTGGGCATCGTGTTGATCTGTTTTGATAAGGAATAAAGCCAAGACGTTTTCAGACGCGTTTGCGGAAGTTTAACCTGATCCAACCCATCCATCATATCGCCGAACACCGTTCCAACAGCACAGCCAGATGTACGCGTTTTCTTTTTCAGTTTTTCCTCATACGAACTGGTTCCATCGGTGCGCACCACAACCGTGTCCAGTTCTGCATCGAAATCCACCGACAATACCGTCTCATCCGCTGCCAACATATGTTGGTTCGACAAAAACCCGATGGCCAAGTATTCGGGGTAATCGCCAATGGTCATGGCGGTCACAATCTCTGTTCCATTTAGGAAGATCGTTAACGGTCGTTCTTCGACCACGTTGATAGATTGCGCAACACCGTGATGATCAACGCCAGCCACAATGCGCGTCAGCCCAGCGGCATCTGGGTCGGGCATGATAGATGTTGGAATAGAAGGTTTAGACAATTGCGTCCCTCGGAAATTTGGCCTAGGTCTTGATTGATCCCTCAGCAGACATTGAAGACCTATCATATGAACAACGGCGCACGCAGTGTAAATCAGACATTTTTACAGGGTTATCGCGACATGATTCCCTTCGTGACCATCGTCATACCATTCGCATTGTTGTTTGGCACTGTCGCGACCGAAGCAGGGTTCAACGTTGCACAAGTCATGAGTTTTAGCATTTTGGTCATCGCAGGGTCGTCGCAGTTCATCGCAGTTGTGACCATGGCAGACAATGCGCCGACATTCATAGTTTTGTTAACGTCGCTTGCAGTTAACCTGCGCATGGCGATGTATTCTGCAGCACTGGTACCTCATTTTGGGCATATTCCCTTATGGAAACGGGCGTTGATGTCCTATGGATTGGTTGATCAATCCTTCGCAATGTCGATGAACAAATTCGAAAACGAACCCGATATGAGCACGCCTGCTAAGCTGGCCTATTATGCCGGTGGATTTTGTTTCCTTGCGCCACTTTGGTTCGTATCCACTTATGTTGGTGCCGTCTTAGGCGGACAAATTCCGAAAGAGCTTGCTTTGGACTTCGCGTTGCCCATCTGCTTTATCGCGCTGTCAGCGCCGTTGATCCGAACTCTTCCCCATGCGGTGGCCGCATTTGTTTCAGTCTTCTGTGCCTTGTTATTCGCAAGTATCCCCTATTCTTTAGGGCTGATTGGTGCAGGCATTTGCGCGATGATTGCTGGCGCGCAAACAGAACTGTGGATGAAGGGGCGTGACACATGATGTATTCGCAACCCACCATCTGGTTGATTATTGCACTGTTGGGTCTGGGCACCTACCTCATCCGTTTCAGCTTTCTTGGTCTAATTGGCGACCGGGAAATGCCCGAATGGTTCTTGCGCCACTTGCGGTACGTCGCGGTCGGCGTGATGCCAGCAATCGTCGCCCCATTGGTCGTCTGGCCAGAGGCAACGGGCGGTGTCCTAGACGCACCACGCCTGATCGCAGCCATCGCGGCCTTTGCTGTTGGTATCTGGACCAGGTCAGTCATCTGGTCTGTGCTCGTCGGATTTGGCACATTATTCGCAGGGCTTTACCTGTTTTAAACAGGCAGTGCCGTCGTTTTGAACACCGTGCGCAAGGCAAAGCTGGACTGCATCTGCGCCACATGCGGCAAGCGTGAC
>CALDZS010000172.1 GCA_937944065.1 uncultured Amylibacter sp.
TTGCCGCCTTGGCCAAAATCGATCAAGCTAGTCGTTTTGTCACCAGACAGCCGCCCCCAACCAAGACCTGCAGTGACCTTTAGCTTTGGGTGAACAGCTTTTGTTGCGACAATGTATTGGCTGGAATAAATCCCAGTTCCCATGAAATCACGTAAGCCGATTGCCAGTGCAGGAACGTATTTGTCTTCATCCACAACACGGTAGCGAATATCAAAACTTCGGTCATAGGTTTCTTCGCCGTTGGCGTTCCAATTATCAAGCTTTGCATATCGAAACGTACCGGAAACACGCGGTAAAACTTGAAAGGTAAAACTGCCACGCGTGAAACCGCCGAACTTGCTAATCGTCGCGCTTAATTCGGCGTCTTTTTGGCTTTCAGCCGTAGGCAGATCAATCAAACCTGTCGTTCCAAAAATATTTACCGAGGGGGCGAAAGACGCGGATTGTGCATAAAGAACGGTCGCACTGGCGGTAAGAGATAAGAAAGACAGGCCTACATGCCGCGAGAGATTGCTAATTTTCATAGTTCGACGTCCATAGTTTCGGCGAACATAACATCGCAGTCAGTTAAACAAAAGTGCTAACAAATCAGTCTGGGCAGTTGTAACCTTCGACATATTTTTTAACTACCGCGCGACCGCGGCCACTGTCATTATTTTTCGCAGCTATGGTTAATTCTTTTATGATTGTTGCGATCGCCGTTTTTGGCAGTTTTGATTCTGCCGCGCGCAAAATTTTATCGTGTGGTGTTGGTAAAGTGTCCTTACCTATCAGCAACTCTTCATACAGTTTCTCGCCTGGACGCAGACCCGTGATATCAATCTCTATATCTCCATCGGGGTTGCTTTCGTCTCGTACTGTCAGACCAGATAATTCGATCATAACCCGTGCCAAATCCCAGATCGTAACAGGTTCTCCCATATCCAAGACAAATACATCGCCGCCACGTGCATAGCTACCCGCAAGCAAAACCAATCGGGCCGCTTCGGGGATGGTCATGAAATATCTGGTCACGTCGCGATGCGTCACGGTCAAAGGGCCGCCGCGTTCCAATTGTTTTTGAAACAACGGAATGACAGACCCAGAGGATCCTAAAACATTGCCAAATCGAACCATCGAAAAGAGCGTTGTTTCCGAACGCGAGGCAAGATCCTGAACAACCAGTTCAGCCAGCCGTTTCGACGCACCCATCACATTTGTTGGCCGCACTGCTTTGTCAGTAGAAACCAGAATAAACCGCTCTATCTTTGCGTCTTTCGCCGCTTTTGCAACAATATGCGTTCCCAATACGTTGTTGCGCAAACCCGAAACTTCGTTCGCCTCGACAAGTGGTACATGCTTATACGCAGCGGCGTGCAGGACTACATTCACTTCATGCTTTGACAACGCGGCGGACACTATCACCGTGTCTGTGACTGATCCCAGTATGGGAACAAGCTCGATATTGCGCTTTTTTGCAATCGACGCCAAATCCATTTCGATGGCGTAAAGTGCAAATTCAGAGTGATCAAAAAAGACAATCCTTTTGACATCGCAGGTCATCAATTGACGACACAGTTCCGATCCGATGGATCCGCCCGCACCAGTTACCATGACGGACTTTCCAGCGTATGTTCTGGCGACTTCTGGTAAATGCAAATCAACCTTATCGCGGCCCAGAAGGTCATCCAAGGAAACAGGTTTCAAACTTTCGACCAAACCTTGGTCTGCGATCAGATCCAGAATGGATGGTAGCGCCAGAACTTCGCAGTGCAGCGGTGTCAGCTTTTTCACCAATTCTTTGCGCCGCCGATCAGATACCGACGGTACGGCCAACACAATCCGATCAATCCTTTTATCTTTAATGACCTTCTCAATGTCTTTGGCAGCAAAAACTGGCAACCCTGACACGATCAGCCCACGCAAGCTGGGGTTATCGTCGACAAAACAAATTGGGCGCACTTCGGGTGTGCGTGTCAGCGCACCAGCCAACTGACCACCCGCACTACCTGCACCATAAATCAAGACCCGTTTTTGATCGGCAGAATTGTTGAAAATCGTGGTCAGTATATACTGACCAAAAACCCGCGTACCTGTGGCCAACACCAGAAAAGTGGCACCAAAGATTATCGGGACTGACCGAGGTGCACCAAGCTGGAAAGCGTAGCTTATGAAGATTGTGGAAAGCGTTAAAATTATCGCACACAAGCCAATACGCAATATTGATCGGCCGTCCATTGTCGACAGCTTCACCCGCGACAAACCCAAGACCACCGCCAATATAAGGCCGATTGCTGTAACCATCGGAAATAATAGCAATGAAGTTTTAATCGCCCAGGCAGGGTTTAGATTTCCGTACCGCAATGCAAAGGCGATGTATAAAGAAATTGGAAAAAGAACGCCGTCTAGTCCCAATAAAATCAGGCGTTTCGAGCTTCGTGACAGTGATGCAATAAAGTTTATCATTAACTGAGTAATTAGGTTAAACCCGCCTAAAGATCAAACCTCTTTAGAGCGCACTTCTCTTTGTATCGATAATCCGCCAATTACCCGTTTTATTAGACATGCCTAGCAGGCTTAGGTAAGTGTTCCACGGTGACCAAAGCAACCAAGAAGGTATTGAGGGTATGGCAGTTGAAAATCGCGCGTGGCAACGAATGCTATCTGGGCGAAGGTTAGATTTGCTGAACCCGTCCCCGTTTGACATCGAGATCGAAGATATTGCACACGGATTGGCCTTTGTTGCGCGCTGGAATGGGCAGACGCACGGCGAATACCCTTATTCTGTGGCCGAACATTCTGTTTTTGTCGAACACCTGTTCCATCGCCTGAATCCAAAGGTAGATCCGAAATGGCGTTTAGCGGCTTTGCTGCACGATGCCCCTGAGTATGTGATCGGCGATATGATCAGCCCTGTAAAATCAGCGGTCGGCCCAGGATACAAAGAAATGGACGAACGCTTGGCTGCAGCCATACATCTAAAGTATGGCCTGCCTGCACAAATACCCCTCACAATTAAGAAGAAAATTAAACGCGCTGACAAGCTTTCAGCATGGCTAGAAGCGGTTCAGATTGCAGGATTTTCAAAGGCTGAAGCGACCAAATTGTTTGGCAAACCAGTCTTGGCCGATTTGCCACAAATCGAATTACAGCCCCGCGCACCAATGCTGGTGAAGGGGCAATTCCTAGAGGTCTTCGGTAACCTTATAGTAAGCTTGTGAGCAAAGAAAAAATTTCGCGAATGTGGCCAAAATCCGCGAAATCTGGTGGGTACATCAACTATGCCTACAGATGAAAGCGACGCGCCGCGTGTTGGCGTTGAAGACGTAATTCCTTTTGTTTACGTTCTTCATGATGCCGACGCTCGCTATCGTGCGACCGCATAGCGGCAGGCGGACTCCACGCATCTTGACGGGTGGCTATTCCAAATGCTTCTGATAATATTCCTAACATAATGTTTCCTTTCTTGGTTCAACTGTCCTTTGTATAATTAGGTTGAAGCCGCAAATCGAATCTGTAATAATTTTAATATGATAGTTGAACTTACATATTGATATGGATTGGCACGCAATCCCATCCCTGTCCGCACTGCGCGCATTCGAAGCGACAGCAAGGTTGAACAGTTTTTCTAAAGCAGCACGAGAGTTGAACGTCACCCACGCTGCCATTGCGCAACATGTGCGTGCTTTAGAAGCAGAGTTTTCTGAAACCCTTGTGTTTCGCCAAGGGCGGGGATTGGCATTGACCCAGGCAGGTTCGGCCTTGTCAGATCACCTGCAATCGGGCTTTGGCGAAATCGCCCAAGGCGTCGAACAATTAAGAAACGCCACGAACACTCGTCCCTTAAGCATTTCATTAACGCCCGCGTTTGCGACCAACTGGTTGATGCCACGCATTGGATCGTTTTGGCGCGAGCATCCTGATATTTCAGTAAACCTAAACCCCAGTTCGGCATTGGTTGATTTGACGCGAGACGCATTTGACATGGCCATTCGCTTTGGCGAGGGAACTTGGCGCGGGCTGGATGCGTTTTTGTTGGCCGAAGGCGATTTCTGCGTTGTCGCGCATCCTGATCTAGTAAAAGGCCGCCGCGCCACATGTCTGGAAGACGTTGCCGACTTTCCTTGGTTACTAGAAGGCAAGATGCGCGAGCGCGGCGCTTTGCTGGTGAAAGAGGGTGTCGATTTTGAAACCTCAACCATCAAAATGTTCGATACGAATGCCATGGTGTTCGCCGCAGTTAACGCGAAACTAGGTTTGTCCGTTCAGCCATATGCATTGGTTAAAGATCAGATTGATGACGGCAAACTTGCATTGGTCTGTGCGCTGGATCGGCATGGGTTGGGATATTACGTCGTCACACGCCCAGGGCTTCAATCCCAGAACTTGACGACGTTCATCAAATGGTTGCGAAAACAGGTATAGCTATCGTGGGCTGCGTTTTGCCAATATGCGCTGCAATGTACGACGATGCATGTTTAGACGCCGCGCGGTTTCAGACACATTGCGATCACACAGCTCGAACACGCGTTGGATATGTTCCCAGCGTACGCGATCAGCCGACATCGGATTTTCAGGCGGCGGTGGCAAATCACCAGGCAAGGCCAGCAACGCGCTTGTGACGTCATTCGCATCTGCGGGTTTCGACAGATAATCCGTGGCACCAATTTTAACAGCGGCGACCGCGGTAGCGATTGCACCATAACCTGTCAGCATTATGATCCGCGATTCAGGTCGTTTGTCACGCAACAGTTCAACCACGTCCAAACCACTTCCGTCTTCTAGGCGCAGATCGACCACAGCATAGGCAGGCGGCGTGGCTGTGCAAAACGCACGGCCAGCAGCCACAGTTTCCAGGTCGGTTGTAGCAAACCCACGCTTGTCCATCGCTCGGGCCAGTCGGCGGCGGAACGGTTCATCATCATCAAGAATTAACAAGGAGTTATCTGGGCCTATGTCCATAAGCTCTCGGTCGGGCATCTGGTTCCTAACTATACATTTGTGATTCAAATATAGGCTTAACCACGCCAAGGGTCAAACAATGCGTCACGACGCAAAGCAGGCTATGCGGTCTGCCATCTGCTCGGGTGTGACGGCGCGACGAAAATACTCAACAAGGCCAGATGGTGACATTAAATATGTGAATGTCGAATGATCCATTACATAGTCAGTGTCGCCTTCGCCAACTTTACGACGATAGGTCTTATAAGCCTTTGAGGCCGCGTCAATTTCCGCTTCTGTTCCAGTCAAACCAATCAGTTTCGGATGCAAAACGTCAACGAAATCTTTCAATGCTTCGGGTGTATCGCGCGCTGGATCAATCGTGATAAATATCGGAGTCACTTCGATGCCTCTATCCGTTAAGATATCAATAGCCTCTAAATTACGCGCCGTGTCCAATGGGCACACATCTGGGCAGAAGGTAAAGCCAAAGTAGATCAAGCTAAGGTCGGTGATTACATCTTTGTCTGTAACCCGAACACCGTCTTGGTTGATCAGGCTGAACGGTCCACCGATGGCCGCCTGTCCACCTGCAACTGCGGCGGGTTCGCAATCGGCGTTTTGGTTCTTGAACACCAAAACAGCGCCGACAGACAAACCCAAACAAACCAATATCGACCCAATAATCGCAGATAATTTTGTCATAGCATCCTCACTGGATAGTTCGATATCTTTGATTTAGTTTAATGGACAGAAGTTCAAGCACCAATTTGTCACAGCTCTTTAGGAATTACTACTTGTCAACGCTATCACCCACCCTATCCAATCGATCCGCACGCAGCGAATGGGTACGTCTGCGCACGTTGGTTATGTTGCGCTGGCTAGCCATCATCGGTCAGATCGGTGCAGTCTTTGTGTCGGTCCAGATGGTGGACTTGGATCTACCACTTGGCTTGTGTGCATTGGCAATCGGGGCATCTGTCATTTTGAATGTTTATTCTGCCGCTGCATTACCATTGAACAAACGCTTAACAGAACGTGAAACATTATTGATGCTAACGTTTGATCTATGTCAGTTGGTTTTCCTGCTCTACCTAACAGGTGGGATTAACAATCCGTTCACATTGCTGATCTTGGCGCCCGTCACAATCTCTGCCACGGCGCTGAGTTTGAACGCGACAATATCACTGGGTATTATTGCCATCGCCTTTATCACCATGCTGACCGTATCAAACGTGCCGTTGGCAACCACTGGCGGCGAACAGTTTGAATTACCCGTTCTATTTCAATGGGGGAACTGGATTGCTATGACCATCGGAGTATTATTTCTGTCAGCGTATGCACGCCGTGTTTCGGTTGAAACATTTTCTATGTCCCAAGCCTTGGCCGCAACACAGATGGCGTTAGAACGTGAACAAAAGCTTTCTATGCTTGGAGGCGTTGTTGCCGCCGCCGCACATGAAATGGGAACTCCGCTAGCGACGATAAAACTAGTGTCCAGTGAGATGCAGGAAGATCTGCAAACATCCCCTGAATTGCTGGAAGATGCAAAACTGATCCACTCTCAAGCAGACCGCCTTAGCACCATTTTAAAAGAGATGGGGCGCAGTGGCAAAGACGATCTATTGCTGAAAACCGCGCCTCTAGAAAGTGTTGTGAAAGAGGCAAGTGAACCACACGAAGATCGCGGGATAAAGATCAATTACCTGTATAATGGAAATCCTTCGTTGGTAGTGCCAATGCCAACCATAACCCGCCAACCAGAGGTCATTCACGGGTTACGCAACCTGGTTCAAAATGCGGTGGATTTTGCCGCCGAACAAGTTTGGATCAATATGGTCTGGACAGAGTCGACGGTCAGCATATTTGTCGGGGATGACGGTAAGGGATACGCCAGTGATCTGCTGAACCGCATCGGTGATCCATATGTTAGCAGCGGACCAAAGCGGCGGTCGGGTGAACGCGGTGAATACGAAGGGATGGGTCTGGGGCTATTCATTGCAAAAACGTTGTTAGAGCGCGCAAAGGCAGTGCTGTCATTCGCAAATGGTTCACCGCAAACAGTGGGATCGCTGGGGCCTGCATGGCTTGAACATATGACACAAGCAAACGGCGCAATCGTTTGCGTTGAATGGGCGCGCGATGACTTACAGGCGACAACACAAGCTTTGGGACAAAACCAAACCATCAACGTTTTGTGACGGCACAGGTTAACTGAACATTAAGAATTGAATGATCAGATCGCGTGAGTTGTATTTGGAGCGTGTCATTTCTTCACTGTTGTCATTTCATGCGATCTCTATTCTGATCCTTTTAGTTACATTTGCTGGGTGCACCGCAATCATATTGCGTACCGCACCCTCGCTGGCTTCTAAAGAATTTGAAGAAATCGCGAACGCGCGTCCCGTTATGATCTGGTGCGAACGCGCGAACAAGCTGATTTGGTTCAACAAATTCCACGAGGAAATGTCTAAGAAATACAGCATTGAAAGCCTGACTTTGGCCGATTTTGTACTGCAAAGCCCGATAAGACTAGACGGAACGCTGGTTAAAGGAACGTTAGAAAACGCCAAAACTAAAGAGGTCACAGAGCTTGATTTATCGACACTCGTTTTTCAAGGAACGACCTACTATATGGGGCAATGCAAAAGCTCACCTGCTGGCGACCA
>CALDZS010000173.1 GCA_937944065.1 uncultured Amylibacter sp.
CTGCAATCTCTTGCTGTGTCACGACCGAAGCAATCTTTGATTTGTTCAAAACAGACCCAAGCGATCCAATGAGCTTTTTCCGCGATATCTCTACCTTTGGTGGGTGTACTGCAGGACCAGCAGCCGCGATCGAAAACATGAAAATCTTGGAAGAAGAGAACTTGTTGGCAAACACCACCAAGATGGGCGAGTATTTGTTGGGCAAATTGTCTGAACTGCAAGACAAACATGCCTGTGTCGGCGAAGTCCGCGGCAAAGGCCTGTTTTGTGGCGCAGAACTGGTTGCAGATCGCAAGACACATGAACCAGCGGATGAAAAAATGGTCGCGGCGGTTGTGGGCAACTGTATGGCCCAAGGTGTCATCATCGGGGCAACAAATCGTTCACTGCAAGGGTTTAACAACACGTTATGCCTTTCTCCCGCATTGATCTGTAACACTGACGATCTGGATCAAATCGTTGCGGCGATGGATACTGCATTGACCGACGTGTTCGGCTGACCCAAAACCATATCCTGATCAAAGGCGGTTTCTTCATTCCTGAAGAGCCGCCTTTTTTCTATCCAAATCACCTCATCGAGGTCTTTAGGTTTGTCACCGAAAACCTAATTAACTGAAAATTAATGGCAATTTTTTCGCAACTCTTGCCCAATATAATCTTCTTTGAATTGCAAGCAGGCCAATGCATACTCGCCTACGATCCTTGGCCGCCATATATGATGTCAGTCGCTGGAGATAGACTTTTGCCTACATCGCCTGTCACGGGCGTCAACGGCATAGCAGGACAAAGGATGACCCGACTATGACCGACGTGTCACCACAGATACTCGCAACCGCTGCTAGCGCAGCAGAGGTGGCCGCGAATGCTGGCCAACATCATCCTGAACTCGCCATGAGTGATTTTAAGATCGGCAAACCTTTGGCCGTGCAAGACGCGCACTCGGTTCCTCACTATATCGCGGTTCCAGTTTTACGCGGGCTGGCAATTTTCGGCTATTTCACCTGCAACCTGACAGGCGAGGTGACCAAATTCACGTCCTTCTGTTCCGAATTATCTGATATTGATGCCTGCCCCCTATCGACGGTCTGGTTGAACCCCCGATCTATCGTAGAAACGGCATCAGAATTTTTTCCAGCGCTGACCAACGTGAACGAAATGTTTCTGAGCTTTGACGATAATCCAGATAGGTTGGCTTGGCGTCTGATCGGGCAAGATGCTGACGGCAAACCCATGACCATCTTCGTGGCGGGTCTGACGGCCTTTGCTGCATCTTAGAATCCAAAAAGCCCTGCCGATTACGACAGGGCCTTTATGGTACCCGAGGCCGGACTTGAACCGGCACGCCTTGCGGCATTGGATTTTGAATCCAACGTGTCTACCATTCCACCACTCGGGCACTGTACACGAGGGTTCAGATACCCAAACCCAAAACCCCCGTCAACAGATTAAAGCTGTTGACCGCTAAAAGTATCGCACGACGCGATTTGCGGGTTTTGATATCCTGTCGCAAACCAACGCTGACGCTGTTCAGACGTGCCGTGCGTGAACGTATGTGGGTTTGGACGTTGACCTGCGTTGCGTTGCAGCGTGTCATCGCCAATTTGCTTGGCTGCATTAATTGCTTCTTCCAGATCACCGCGTTCCAGCGTACCCAATTTTTCTTGCGCATAACGCGCCCAAACACCCGAGAAACAATCCGCTTGTAGTTCGATCATCACAGAAACACGGTTGCTGTCTTGTTTGTTCATCCGCTGACGTGCGGCATTTGCTTTGGGCAAGATACCCAATTCGTTTTGAACATGGTGCGCCACTTCGTGTGCAACGACATAGGCCGCTGCGAAATCACCCTTGGCCCCCATACGCTTGCCCAAGGTGCGGAAGAAATCCGTATCCAAATACACTTTGCGATCTGCGGGGCAATAAAACGGGCCAGTTTGGCCAGATGCGTTACCACATGGCGACCGCGTCACGCCTTTGAACAGGACAAGTTTTGCTGGGTTGTACTGTTGCCCAACCTCTTTTTGAAACACCGTGGCCCAAATTTGCTCGGTATCGCTCAGTGTTACACTCACGAATTCACCAACAGCGCGATCTTCTTGGGTCAACTCTGTGCTTTGTGTGGTGACTTGACCACCGTTGCCGCTGACCAAGGGCGTTATGTCCACGCCCAAAAAGTAACCTGCAGCCAATACAGCCAGCATACCGACTATGCCCATACCGCCAGCCTTGGCAGCGCCAGACGAGCGTCTGTCTTCGATGTTTCTACTGCCCTGTCGTCCACGCCATTTCATCGCCAAATTCCTTCAAAATCCGTTAATCCCCACATATGTAGGCAAAGCACTGTGGTATAGCAACCCAAACGCCGCATTGACCAAAGGTTAAAACCATGTTTCAAACGGCAAAAATCAGGAAGCCACCCTATGTTGCGCAAACTTTATGACTGGACGATTGCATTTGCAGATACGCGTTACGCGTTGCTTGCGTTGGCTATTGTCGCATTCATTGAAAGTTCATTCTTTCCGATCCCTCCAGAGGTGTTGTTAATACCGTTGATCGTGGCCACACCGCACCGCGCGTGGTTGATTGCCGGTGTATGTACGTTGGCAAGCGTCGCTGGTGGCGCGTTCGGATATTACATCGGGGCAGAACTGTTTGACAGCGTCGCCCAACCGATCCTAGAGTTTTACCACAAGGCCGATAAATTTGACGAATTCGCCGCACGCTATAACGAAGCAGGTCATTGGGCCGTATTATTTGGTGGCCTTTCCCCATTCCCTTACAAGGTAATCACGATAACTTCTGGTGCTACTGGTCTGAATTTTATGGCATTTATGACATGGTCTTTGATTGCACGTGCTGTCCGGTATTTCATTATCGCAGCACTGTTGTGGAAATTTGGAACGCCCATTAGAAACTTTATCGAGCGCTATCTCGGCTGGGTTTTCTCGGCATTCTTAGCTTTACTAATCGGCGGCTTTGCGATGATAAAATACGTATGACCATTTCTCGTAAATTCCTAATCTTCGCCACCCTAGGGTCATTGAGCTTGTTACTAGGCGCCTTCGCGTTCCAGCATCTTGGTGGCTTACCGCCGTGTAAAATGTGTATCTGGCAACGCTGGCCACATCTGGCAGCAATCATCATAGGTGCATTGGCAATTGGTTTTGACAAACCGCGTTTGGCCTTGTTGGGCGCGCTCGCCGCACTGACCACAGGCTTGATCGGGTTTTACCATGTCGGTGTTGAACAAAAATGGTGGGACGGTCCGAATTCCTGTACATCTAGCGGCAATCTGGGCCTGTCCCCCGAAGACCTGTTGGATAAAATCATGGCCGCACCAGTTGTGCGCTGCGATGAAATCCCTTGGGATCTATTCGGTATCAGCATGGCTGGTTGGAATGGTATCCTCAGCCTGATCTTCGTGGTCTTCTGGATCATTGCTTTCATCCGCCGCTAAGCGTTTCACCTTTTCCAACCGCTTTTCCAT
>CALDZS010000174.1 GCA_937944065.1 uncultured Amylibacter sp.
AATGACGGCCAACCGATTACCTTGTTCGGTATCTGTGAGGGTGGAACATTCTCTACCATTCTGGCAGCGCTGTCCCCTGAACTGTTCTCGGGTCTAGCTTTGGCCATCACGCCGATTGATTTCATCGGAAAACCAGACGAGTTTTGGAAGGGTGAAGGGTTCTTGAACCGTTGGATCCAAAACATGACAGATGGCGAAATTGATGACGTGATAAACGTTAATGGGAATATGCCCGGCACGTTCACGGGCGCTATGTTCTCGGCGCTGACACCGATGAACTCGATGACGAAATATAACCTCGGCTTGCAACGCTTGGACGGGGATGAAGATGCAACTCTAAATTTTCTGCGTATGGAAAAATGGATTGCGGATCGACCAGATCACCCAGGTGCTGCAGCCAAAGAGTGGTTCGGCAAATTCTATCGCGAAAACCAGTTGATCAAAGGTGAATATGAAATAGCGGATCAAAAAATTGATTTGAAAAACATAACTTGTCCAGTTCTAAATATTTATGCCCTGCAAGACCATATCGTACCAGTCAGCTGTTCGAAACCGTTGGGCGACCATCTGCCTGCAGCAAACTATGAAGAGATCGGTTTCCCAGGCGGGCATGTCGGTGTGTTCGTAAGCCGCAAAGCCCAAGGTGTGGTCGCGGGTGGTTTGGTCGACTGGATCAAACGTACACAACCCACTCAGAACGCGAACTCAAAAAAGGCGGCGACGAAAGATGGTTGATAAGATTGTAAGCTTGGAAGACGCGATTGCCGTTATCAACGACAATGACACTGTCTGCGTCTCTGGATTTGTGGGGATAGGAACACCAGAAGCACTGATCCGAGGTTTGCAGGAACGTTTTGAACAACAAGCAGAGCCCAAAGACATATCTTTGTTATTTGCCGCGGCACCGGGTGATGGCAAGGATCGTGGACTTAATCGTTTGGCTGCACCTGGTCTTGTCAAGCGCGCGATAGGTGGACATTGGTCTTTGGTGCCCAAGCTGGGCAAACTTGCCGTCGAGGGCAAAATTGCCGCGTATAATTTACCCTTGGGCTGCATCAGTCAGCTATACCGCGATATTGCGGCGGGCAAACCGGGGATGTTTTCACGCGTCGGATTGAATACGTTTGTTGATCCTCGCCAAATCGGCGGCGCAATCAACGATATCTCGACCGAAGCTTTGGTCGAGCTGAAAGAACTGAACGGGGAAGAGTGGTTATTCTACAAATCCATCCCAATCGATGTCGCATTCATCCGTGGCACCACAGCGGACAAGCTGGGTAACATCACGATGGAACGCGAAGCGTTAACATTGGATATGTTGGCGATTGCGCAAGCTGCAAAAAACTCTGGTGGGCTTGTCATCGTACAGGTTGAGCGCATCGCGACCGAAGGATCATTGAACCCACGCGAAGTCGTGGTGCCTGGCAACCTCGTTGACTGTATCGTGATTTCAGACCCGAGCGAACATTTGCAGACCTATGACACGCCTTATGAGCACGCCTTTACAGGACGCATGCGAGGTGTGATCGACGAGTTGCCGCCTATGCCTTTTTCTGATCGAAAGATTATCGCGCGCCGTGCTGCGATGGAATTGCCGATCAACGGGGTGGTAAACCTTGGGATTGGAATGCCCGAGGGCGTGGGCAAAGTCGCAAACGAAGAAGAGATTATTAACCATATCACCCTGACAACTGAAGCGGGTGTTTTGGGTGGTGTTCCGCAATCAGGCTTGGATTTTGGCGCTGCTATCAACGCAAACTCTATCATTCAAACCAATCAAATGTTTGATTTCTACGATGGCGGCGGCTTGGATTTGGCCTGTCTTGGTATGGCCGAGGTGGACAAGCATGGCAATGTGAATGTCAGTCGTTTTAAAGATCGCTTTGCTGGCGCTGGTGGATTTATCAATATCAGCCAAAACGCGCGTAAGTTGATTTTTGTCGGTACATTTACAGCGCGCGGTTTGAAAGTGTCTTGTTCAAAATCAAAGCTGGTGATCGAGACTGAAGGCCAAGTATCAAAATTTACTGACGAAGTAGAGCAGATCACATTCAACGGTCGGTATGCCGCAGAAATGGGTCAAACAGTTTTATATGTGACAGAACGGTGTGTATTCCGTCTGACCGCCGAGGGGTTAGAGCTGGCAGAGGTGGCACCTGGCATCGATATCGAAAAAGACATCTGCGCGCACATGGCATTCCGCCCAATCATCAAGGCACCAAAGCTTATGGCGAAGGCCTTGTTTTCGCCCAACCAAATGAACTTGCGCAAAGAGTTGATTAATGTGCGGATGCAAGACCGGCTGAGCTATGATGAAGATACGAACACTGTTTTCATCAATCTGGCTGGTGTGTCTATAGATCGCCAAATAGACCTCGATCAACATCACAAAGTTATGCACAAGTTCTTTGGTGACTTGGGCAAGAAGGTAAATATTATCTCTAATTTCGATGGCCGTACCATCGCACCAAAACTACGTGTTCAATACGCTGATTTTCAGGCTGATTTGGAAAAACGCTATTTCCTATCTGCTGCACGATACACGACGTCGGCATTCCTTAGACAAAAACTGGGTCAAGATTTGAAAAAGCGCGATATCGCGCCTCATATCTTTGAAACAGCTGAAGAGGCGAGTGCATTTATCAAAAGCACTTTGATCCGCTAAATTTCAACCAGTTTCATACTCGATTTTTAAGGAGTTGCTTTTTAATTGAAGTTGGTGAAAACCTTCAATTGTCAAAGCGGGATTCTTGGGCGATGAAAAACTATACTCTTGATGCGACCGACATCCGCATTCTTGGCGCGATCCAAGAGCATGGTCAGTTAAGCAAAGCCAAGTTGGCCCAGATCGTCAATTTGTCACCCACACCATGTTGGACAAGATTGGACAGACTAAAATCAGCTGGCTTTGTTCGCGGATATCACGCCGATATCGCATTAGAACGTGTCGTTGACTTCACACAAGTAATCGTGACGATATCGCTATCTCAACATCGCAAGGCGGACTTTGATCGCTTTGAGACGTATATTGCCAACATAGACGAAGTTGTTGAGTGCATAGCAACGGGTGGCGGTATGGATTACGTGATGAAAGTGGTCTGCCCCAGTTTATCTGCATTTCAGACATTGATGGAAACCCTATCTTCCTCGGAGATAGGGATTGATAGGTATATGACGTATATCGCAACTCGCGTGGTGAAATCTGCACGACCAAATATCATAAAGCTAACCCGCAAACCGTGATGCAAAGCAAGACAGTCTAAGCGGTCTAATTGGCACCTATACAACAGTCTATTCAGTCTGTTTTTCGTATTTTTTCAGACCACATGAATACCATGGTCAATGCTACACCCTCTCTTAGAAAAGTGCGCGACAAGTTGATCGCAGTGGAGAGAATTATGACACAATTGGATGATTTTGGCTTTGGTACACAAATTCGGAAATCCCCTTATTTTGACGCGACTGTGCGTTGGGGTGCCAAGGGATATTCGGTTTATAATCATATGTATATTCCGCGTGATTTCGGTGACCCAGAACAGAACTTTTGGAATTTGGTGAACGATGCCATCCTGTGCGATGTCGCCGTTGAGCGACAGGTCGAAATTACAGGCCCTGATGCAGCCAAATTCACGCAAATGCTGACACCACGTGATTTATCGAAATTGGCGGTGGGTCAGTGCAAATACGTTCTTATCACGAATGCTGATGGCGGTATCTTGAATGATCCAATTCTATTGCGATTGGCCGAAAACCATTTTTGGTTATCGTTGGCGGACAGCGATATACTGCTTTGGGCGCAAGGCGTTGCAGTGCACGCTGGGCTGGATGTCAAAATTACCGAGCCAGACGTGTCGCCATTGCAGTTGCAAGGGCCAAAATCAGGCGAGGTAATGAAAGCTTTGTTCGGTGAGAGTATCATGGATCTTCGTTATTTCTGGTTGCGTGAACTGCAACTGGACGGCATCCCATTGCTCGTTTCGCGTACAGGGTGGTCCAGCGAGCTTGGATACGAGTTATATTTACGCGATGGTACGCGCGGTGACGATCTGTGGGAAAAAATCATGACAGCAGGCAAGCCGTTTAACCTGAAACCAGGCCATACCTCGACCATCCGCCGGATCGAGGGCGGCATGTTATCCTATCACGCGGATGCCGATATAAATACAAATCCATATGAGTTGGGATTTGACCGTTTGGTCAACCTTGATATGGACGCGGATTTTATTGGAAAATCCGCATTGCGCCGCATCAAAGAGCAGGGTGTGGACCGCAAACAAGTTGGACTAATCATTGACGGGGAACCGCTGTCTCGATCCAACACCACCTTCTGGCCAATATTCAGGAATGATGCCACCATCGGCAAAGTAACATCCGCGGTTTATTCACCGCGCTTGGAACAGAACATTGCTTTGGCAATGGTGGCGACTGGCGAAGATGCGATAGGCAACGTGTTGGAAATTGAAACAGGGGCGGGTAGGGTTCGTGCAACAATTGTGGAACGCCCCTTCTTTGACCCTAAAAAGACGTTGGCAGTAGCCTAAGATGCAAAGCAAAAGGGAACAGATATGTCTGATCTAGCTATAAAACTTCACTGGCATCGCAACGCGCCAAAGTTAGCGTCGGGCGAATATTCAAACGAACATTCCGTTCAGTACAACGCCAACTATGAAGTAAAGGTTGATGCCGCCCCTGATTGGGGTGGGTCGTCTGAGAACACAAATCCTGAACAGGCATTGGTCTCTGCATTGTCCAGTTGTCACATGATGACCTACTTGGCGTTGGCGGCCAAAGCGGGATGGCCCGTTGCCAGTTACAGAGATTATGCTGTGGCGCATTTGGGCAAAAATGCCAAAGGTCTAATGTCGGTCACCCGTATCGATCTGCATCCAGTTGTGCAGTTCGATACTGGGTTTGAGGTTGACGCGGCAGAGTTGGCAAAGATGCAAGATCGCGCGCATCGCTATTGTTTCATTGCGAACACGCTTGCTGACAGTGTAGAAATTAATATCCTCGACTGAATACAGCGAAAGGGACAAAAAATGACCGACATCTTGATCCAGAACCGTGACCGTGATGGTGTCTTGCGGTTGACGCTAAATGATGTTGGCCGTCGAAATGCGCTGTCTGAAGCTATGTTGGGTGAATTGGCGACGGCATTTTCTGCAGCAGGAAAAGACCCGCTGGTGCGGGTTATTGTTTTGGCGGCAAATGGCCCCGCATTTTGCGCGGGCCACGACCTAAAAGAAATGACAGCTGGACGAAATGCACCAGATCGCGGCCAAGCCTATTTCCAAAAGGTAATGACTATGTGTTCAAGCGTCATGCAGGGGATCGTCAATTGCCCCAAACCTGTGATCGCAGAAATCACCGGTGTGGCAACCGCTGCTGGATGCCAATTGGTGGCGAGTTGCGATTTAGCCGTGGCGGCCGATACCGCGAAATTTGCAACACCTGGTGTTCATATCGGGTTGTTCTGTTCAACACCCATGGTGGCCTTGTCGCGCAACGTTTCCAACAAGCATGCGATGGAGATGTTGTTAACAGGTGATTTGGTAACAGCCACCCGCGCTGCAGAGATAGGGTTAATCAACCATGCAGTCGCGGCAGAAACTTTACAGAGTACAACATTGGAAATTGCACAAAAAATCGCATCCAAATCTTCGATGACCTTAGCGACTGGAAAGAAAGCATTCTACGCTCAACGTGAAATGCCGCTGGCCGAGGCGTATGATTATGCTTCAAACGTGATGGTCGAAAATATGTTGGCAAGTGATGCCCAAGAGGGCATTGGCGCTTTTATCGAAAAGCGCGACCCTAAATGGCAGGACAAATAATGCACCCTAATGCCAACCCCTATGACATTGATCTAGATCGAAATCCGGCGAACCATCAACCTTTGACCCCCCTTACATTTCTGGATCGATCCGCCAATGTGTTCCCTGATCACATCGCGATTGTGCATGGCGATTTGCGCAGGACGTATGCAGATTTTTATGCCAGGTCGCGCCAATTGGGATCCGCGCTGGCGCAAAGCGGCATTGTTCGCGGTGACACCGTTTCCGTCTTGCTGTCAAATACCCCGGCTATGTTGGAATGCCACTACGGCGTGCCAATGTGTGGCGCTGTCTTGCATTCGATTAACACACGTTTGGACGCCGCTGTAATAGCGTTTCAGCTTGATCATGCGGACGCAAAACTTGTGATTGTGGATCGCGAATTCATGCCGCTGATGCAACAAGCATTGACGATCGCGACGGTAAACCCAACGATTATTCAATATGATGATCCCGAATTCAGCGGGTCGCGTGTGGAAGTGAAAGCTGATGATTACGAAGCGTTTATAGCTGCGGGTGATCCAGATTTCGCATGGTTGATGCCAACGGATGAATGGGATGCGATTTCAATCAATTATACATCGGGTACGACTGGTGATCCAAAGGGTGTTGTTTCGCATCATCGGGGTGCCTATCTGCTGGCGCAGGGCAATGCGCTGACTGCATCGATGCCCAAACACGCCGTCTATCTATGGACATTGCCGATGTTCCACTGCAATGGCTGGTGTTTCCCCTGGACGATGTCTGCAATCGTCGGCACTCATGTTTGCCTGCGTGATGTTCGCCCCGAGCCTATTTGGAGTGCACTGGCAAACGAAGGTGTGACGCATCTGTGCGGTGCGCCAATCGTGATGTCGTTGATCATATCCGCACCCGAAGGGGTGAAACACAGACTTGATCAGCCCGTTCAATTCTTCACTGCTGCGGCGCCGCCGCCTGAAACAGTGCTGGCGGATATGAAAACGGCAGGTTTCGACGTCACGCATCTGTATGGCTTGACCGAGACCTATGGTCCCTCCGTGGTGAATGATTGGCATCACAATTGGTCAAAACTTCCAAACGCAAAGCAAGCCGCCTTGAAGGCTCGTCAAGGGGTGCGGTATTTGCCACTTGAAGGATTGGATGTTCTCGACCCCAAGACCCTGCAACCAGTTCCGCGTGACGGCAAAACCATCGGCGAGGTGATGTTTCGCGGAAACGTCGTAATGAAGGGTTATTTTCGAAACCCATCGGCGACACAGAAAGCATTTTCTGGTGGATGGTTTCATTCAGGTGATTTGGGGGTCATACATCCTGACGGATATATACAACTGAAGGATCGTTCAAAGGATATCATCATATCTGGCGGCGAAAATATTTCATCCATAGAAGTGGAAGAAGCCCTGTATTCCCATCCTGACGTCGATGTCGTTGCTGTGGTTGCGATGCCGCACGAAAAATGGGGTGAAACACCGTGTGCTTTTGTTGAACTCGTACCAGGTAAAACTGCGGATTCTGACGCGTTACGAGCGTGGTGCAGTGAAAGGCTCGCACGCTACAAAGTTCCCGGGAAATTTATATTTAAATCCATTCCAAGAACCTCGACTGGTAAGATTAAAAAATTTGAACTACGAGAAAAAGTTTTGAATTTGTAATGCATTTGATCTGATAGTTTCAGACACCAAGACCAGAGCGCTTGTGCGATGGATACGAAAAATTAGCCAGCACTTGACGCATAAATGAGCTGGCCGCATACGCCCAAAATAACTTTTCTAGTTTTCCATTAGCGCGTACCCACAGACGCAAACCGTGTTGCGATACAAATTCGAACGAGTATTCATCTAAATGTTCCGCAGCGAAAACTATGACTTCTAGGTGCCGCCCAAAGAATGGTGTTTGAGCTGCGTGTACCGCCATCCATTCTGTAAAAGGAAATTGGCTGGCTCAGCTTAGATATGAGGCGACAGACATGCGACACCGAAAGTGTCTGTTTGTGCCATCGCACCTCATAAGAAAATTGGGATATGAAACATATGGGCAAGCTATCGAAATTGTCGGTTGCTCTTCTTCTGGGGGACGCCAGAGATATATGTTTGTGCAAGTGCTCGGTCATCGCCCATCATTTGAAGCACAAATAATTCATCTGACAAGCTCTCCGCCCGATCCATTCGCAGATCCATTGCCGCGGTGGAGCGTGCGTTCAGAACCACGATATCGGCCTCTGTCCCGGAAGTAAGTGTACCGATCTTGTCTACC
>CALDZS010000175.1 GCA_937944065.1 uncultured Amylibacter sp.
CACGCAAAACTGACCTGAAAGATTACCTTCTGGGGCCCAACGCTGCGCGCGTTGTTCGACATGCAACCTGCTCTGTCTACGTTGTACGCTGACGGCTTAAGTTGCAGCCTGACGTTCATATATAACTTTGGTTTTTTTGCCCAAATATCTTTGGGCAGACACTACTCTGCCATTTGCAGATCGACCTGCTGCTCTTCATTGATCATTGCCTGCAATTGACGGCGAAACCGCAATTGCCCTCCATCGATAGGCAAGTCGATATGCGGAGAGGTTTTGTTGCTCATACCCAATTGGACTTCGTTTAAAACAGCGCGGTCTTCTTCGAACGCGTGCTGCACATCCTCGGTCATCATCTTGGAAAGCGCCTCGTCATCTGGTCGCAGATTACGCAATTGGAACCAGTAGTATCGCGTCTGCGCTTCGGTTGTGGGTGTCATGAAATTGTAGCTGTCCATGAAAAATGTGTTTTCATGCAAGGGCCCATCAGGACCACCAGTTCCCGCAGGCGTGAATACCGCCTTAATCAAAGCATGCGATGGATAGCGGACTTCGTAATGCTGCAAACGATCACAATTGCCGTCAAATTCCACCACTTTTTTGTAAAACGGTGCCGGTTCATGATCCATCATCCAACGATGCACGACAATTCCTTCGTCGGTCTTGGTCACGCGCAAAGGTGTGTCTTTGGTCTCTGCGCTGCCAAAACTGCTTTCGTGCACCCATGCAACATGTGTTGGGTCCAACAAGTTGTCGCACATCAGCAGGTAATTGCAGTCCAGCTCCATCGCGTCACCGCGATTAATGCCCCAGTCAGGATTGCCATAGTTTTCAATTTCGAAAATATCATGTGGATCGGCAAGCGCGGGATTTCCCATCCAAATCCAAACCAACCCATATTTTTCATGCAATGGATACGCGTGCACTTTCGCGTTCGACGGGATGCGCCCAGCGCCCGGCGACCAAACACATTGCCCCGCGCAATCAAAGGTCAATCCGTGATAGCCGCACTCAACAGTGTCACCCTTGATCCGACCCTTGGACAAAGGCAATTTGCGATGCGGACATGCATCTTCAAGGGCAACCAATTCGCCACTTTCAGATCGGAAGACGCAGATTTTTTCACCCAACACCATGATCTGTTGCAACTGGCGCGTAATTTCATGGTCCCACGCCGCCACATACCAAGCATTTTTCAAAAACATGATGTCGTTCCCTTAGCGGTTCAATATTCCAGGCAAGTTCAACCCGTGTTCACGCGCACAGTCCAGCGCTATTTCATATCCCGCATCTGCATGTCGCATTACGCCCGTCGCTGGATCGTTCCATAATACATTTTTCAGGCGGCGATCTGCATCTTCGGTTCCGTCACAACAAATAACCATGCCTGAATGCTGTGAAAAGCCCATGCCGACCCCGCCACCATGATGCAGGGATACCCAAGTCGCACCACCTGCGACGTTGAGCATTGCGTTCAATAAAGGCCAATCACTGACAGCGTCTGATCCATCTTTCATCGCCTCAGTCTCTCGGTTCGGGGACGCAACGGACCCGCTATCCAGATGGTCACGGCCAATCACGACAGGTGCTGACAGTTCGCCAGTTCGAACCATTTCGTTGAATGCGAGACCCAGTTTGTCACGCAATCCCAGACCGACCCAGCAAATCCGAGCAGGCAGCCCTTGAAACTCAATCCGTTCTCGCGCCATATCCAGCCAATTATGCAAATGAGGGTCGTCGATCAATTCTTTGACCTTTGCGTCCGTCTTATAAATATCTTCTGGATCGCCAGACAGCGCACACCAGCGGAACGGCCCGACACCTCGGCAAAACAATGGTCGGATATAAGCTGGCACAAATCCTGGAAACGCGAAGGCGTTTTCTAGGCCTTCTTCCAGCGCGACCTGGCGAATGTTGTTGCCGTAATCCAGCGTCGGTATACCTGCGTTCCAAAAATCCACCATCGCTGCAACTTGAACTTTCATTGATGCACGCGCCGCGGTTTCGACCTTATTAGGATCACTTTCCTGCTGGGCGCGCCATTCTGCAACTGTCCAACCTTGTGGCAAGTACCCGTGAATCGGATCGTGCGCGGATGTTTGGTCGGTGACCATATCGGGGCGAACGCCCCGTTTCACCAACTCTGGAAAAACGTCGGCCGCATTTCCGATCAAAGCGACAGACTTTGCCTCGCCCGCTTCGGTCCATTTGTCGATCATCGCCAAAGCTTGGTCCAGATCATGGGTTTTGGCGTCAACGTAACGTGTACGCAGACGGAAATCGGCGCGAGTTTCATCACATTCGACGGCCAAGCAACACGCCCCCGCCATCACTGCAGCAAGCGGTTGTGCGCCGCCCATTCCGCCCAAACCAGCGGTTAGAATCCAACGTCCTTTCAAGTTGCCCTCATAATGCTGACGGCCCGCTTCCATAAAGGTTTCGTAGGTGCCCTGCACAATTCCCTGTGTGCCGATGTATATCCACGATCCAGCGGTCATTTGACCGTACATCGCCAAACCCATTTTATCCAATTCGTTGAAATGATCCCAATTTGCCCAGTGTGGAACAAGATTTGAATTGGCGATCAAAACGCGCGGCGCATCTTTTTGGGTGTTGAACACGCCGACAGGTTTGCCAGATTGGACCAACAGGGTTTGTGTGTCCTCTAATTCCTTCAACGCAGCAACAATCGCATCGAAATCCTTCCACGTCCGCGCAGCACGGCCAATGCCGCCATAAACCACCAGCTCGTGTGGGTTTTCAGCGACGTCAGGATGCAGGTTGTTCATCAGCATGCGCATCGGCGCCTCGGTCAACCAGCTTTTGGCGGTAATCTTTGTGCCTGTTGGCGGATAGATATCACGAGCATTGTGGCGAGGGTTGTTCATTTCATGTCTCCTAATCGAGGGGCGATGTCATTTAGGGCAGTCAGAATGGAGCTAAGGTGCCGTCGCAATCTGCCCGCTTTTGATATGTCATACTGCCAAGGCGAAGCTTCGTCTTTCAGATAAGTAGATTGCGCCAACTCCATCTGAATGGCGTGAATTCCAGCACTTGGCTGTCCGTAGTGGCGGGTTGTCCACCCCCCTTTGAAGCGTCCGTTTAGGGTAGAGCTGTAATTGTTTGCCTGCCCGCAGATAGCAACGACAGCAGCCTCGATCTCGGAGGCGCAAGTGGTGCCTAA
>CALDZS010000176.1 GCA_937944065.1 uncultured Amylibacter sp.
TCCAATTTTCTCAACAGCTTAGAACGCGAGGTTCGTGCCGCATTGCGCGAAAGCCCGATGTGATCAAAGCTGTCGTTTTTGACATTGGCAATGTGCTGATCGAATGGCAGCCAGAGAAATATTACGACGCCCATTTCGGCATTGACAGGCGGCGCGCATTTTTCGACCAGGTGCCAATGCACGCTATCCATGAGAAGATTGATGCAGGTGGAAATTATGTCGATATTCTTGGGCAAGCAAAGCAAGATTACCCAGACTGGGTTACCGAAATCACCTGCTGGCACGAGGATTGGAATGGGCTCGCATCGAAATCTATCGATGGGACAGTGCAGATACTTAATGCGTTAGAGTCGCGTGGTATACAACTGATAACATTAACAAACTTCGGTAGCGATTTTTTCAAACTCAGCCATGAGTATCATACGTTTTTGCAGCTTTTTCACACCCACTATGTCTCTGGTGACTTGGGACTGATCAAGCCCGATCCTGCAATTTACAAAGTTGTAGAAGACCAAACCGGGTTTAAGCCAGCACACCTGCTATTCACCGATGATCGCGAAGAAAACATCGATGCAGCAAAGCTGCGGGGATGGCAAACACATCTGTTTAAAAATCCCGAAGGTTGGGCAAACTGTTTGGTCCAGCACGGGCTGCTGGATCGTTAGGTTTTAGGTTTCTGCAGGCTCAACAATCTCGGCTTCAACAACTACGTCAGTTGCTTCAGGCTCAGAAATATCTGCAGTCAACATACCTGCTGTAAAACCCAACATCGCGGTCGAGCTTTGCAGATCAGCGCTTTGTGCGGGGGCCTTCCAATCAAACGTGTCAAACCCAGAGCAGTTTTCACAAGTTGGCGACCACGTCTGATGAATGTTCTTACAGTTTGAACAAACCCATTGCGGACCACGTGGTGCATCCAACGCTTTGGCCAACCATCCGCGGACAACTGTATCAGACGCGCCTTCACCCTTTTCAATTGCCGCCATAATAGTCAACGATCGGGTTGTCGGATTTGTCTCTGCCAATTCGCGTGCGGCACGGCGTGCGGCGGGGAAGTCTTCATCGGCCAATGCCAACTCCGCGCTTAGTAATTTCGTTTCTGCACTGTCAGCGTTTTGTTTGGTCAGCACGTTGAAACGCTTTCTGCGAGCAGCGGGTGTTTCATCGGTTTCGATTTCTGCAAACGCTGCTGCCAGATCAGGATGGGGATTGGCTATCCAAGCCTTTTTGATGGCGCCGGTTGCAGCCCGCTTATTGTCAGACAGCATATGCATTTCAGCGGCCAACACGGCGGCCGGTACCAACGCAGGTGACAGTTTATTGGCACGCAACACTGCTGATTTTCCTGCCTCGACATCGCCAGCCTCTAGCAACAACCTTGCATCGGCCAGTGTCACAACAGCCTCGCGGCGTTTACCCACATCACTTGGCATCAGGTTCGAACGGACCTTTGCTTCGATGGTTTTCTGCGCGCCAGTCCAGTCTGCTTTCTTGGTTTGCAGGTCGAACAAAGTGTTAGAGGTTTCTTCGTGGTTTGGGCGCAATGCAAACGCTTTTTCAGCTAGCTTAAGCGCCGTTTCCGTATCACCCTCTGCCAGCTTTTGTTTCATGATCCCTTGCACGCCTACAAAACGTGTGCGGTCATCATCCAAAAGCTGCTTATAGTATTTCATCGCCCGTGATTTATCGCCGTGCATTTCTGCCGCCTGCGCGTTGATCAGGTTTGTGATTTCAGGCTTTTGCAAATACCGTTCTGCCGCCGCCGCCTTTGAAACTGCCGCCTTGCCCTCACCCGCGGCCATTGCGACCATTCCCTCTGCCAAAGCATCAAATCCGCGACGCTCGCGGTTGCGACCGAAATACCGAGATATAGATGTTTCGTCCCCATTGAAAAATTTGAACACAGCCCAACAAAGACCCAACAAAAATAGTAGCAGCCAGAAACCAGCCAACAAAGCCACGATACCAACCACCGCTTGGATCGGAGTGATGCTGATTTCTTTGCCGTCGAACTGAACGGTCACAGAACCGCCCGTATCCATGACATAGCCCGCGCCATACGCAACAGCGGCGATGGCCAAAACAAAAAGGAAAATCTTCAGAAGGGATTTGAACATACGGTTATCCTTTTCGTTACTTATTAAGCGAGGTTGAAAGGTTTCCAACAGCCGCCAAAACGCTTGCACGTGTTTTTGCCAGTTCCAGCCAATCAGCCAGAACCGACTGTGCCGCTCCCTGCAGTGTTTCGGCCTGCGCAACTGCGCCCGCTAGATCACCTGCATCCAGCGCACCTTGCACGCGCGACAGAACCGCATTGGCATCATCGCCCTCTTGCGGTTCCAACGAACGCACCGTGACCTGAGATTTGAAGAAATTCGTAAATGTACTGCCTAAGCCATCAGATGATTTCGCCTGCGTATCTGCTTTGATCGCGCTGTGCGCAGCTTTTGCAAAATCTGCTTTCAATTTGGCCATGGTGGGAACACCAGAGGCAGCTGCGCTTGTCAGTAGGTCTGGAATTTCAACACCATTCGCCGCCAATGCGGCCAGTGCAGGTTCGAACCCAACGCCAGTTTCAATCGCATTTGTCAGATCAGTCAGTTCTTTTTGAGTTTCGACAATCGCGACCTTAACCTCGGCCTCTTTCACTTTGCGTTCGGACGTGACCGAAACCTCGTCAATCTTCTGGCTTAAGTTGCCTTGTTTTGCTGCCATCGCGGTCATTTCGGCCTTCAGGCCTTCGATCGTCGCGGCAAATCCAGCCAGTTTGGCGGCAGAAGCCGCATCAATGTTACCGTTGCTTAGGTCAACAGAGGACAGTTGATCGCGCAGTGATCCCAATTCTGCCGTTACACCCGTCAACTGGGTCTCGACGGTGGCCAACCGGCTTTCGATGGTCGCGCTGTCGGCAGCTGCCAACTGATCGCTTAATTTTTTATAGTTCGCGCTGTTGGTGGCGTCATATTCTGCAATTGCCGCTGTGATCGCTTCGTTGCTGGCACCAGATGCCGTTAATTCTGCTACTTTCGCATCCAAATCTGCGCGCAAATCTGCAACTTGTTGCGTGGCAGATGCTTGTCCTGGGGCCAAGAAGTTCGCCACTGGCGCCAGACCAGCTGGCAAATTCGGGGCAATTTTTGGCGCAGCCCAAAGGGCAAGCCCACCGCCCACCGTCATCAACACCAATCCAGTTAGGATTTTTGAGGACAAAGATGATGTATGTTCCAACTCGTCTGAAATCGCGCCGATATCATCCGCAGCCTCGGCGGTCGTTGTTTTTACGTCTGACACTTCCAGTTCAACACTGGTTTCGACATCATCAGATGAGACGACATCGTCGATGTTGGTTGTTTCTACAACCTCAACAGCATCTTCGTTATTTTCTTTATTGGTCTTCGCTGTTTTTTTAGCCACGCTTAGTGTCCCTGATTAAAGCTTTGCACATATATAAGTGCAGAATAGCCGGAGTAAAAGGCCTGACGCTGATTCAACTCATTCGTGAATTTGGTAATCTAGCCACACCCCGATCCTATTTCGGCCAGACGGGTCAGTAAACCCGCGCGATTAGGAGTTGCTGCCTCTATTATACTGCTAAACCCTGCTGTTTTAAAGTGGTTCGAAACTTTTGAACTGATGCAAACAACCGTCAAATTATGCGCCTCGGTTGGGTCAATTTGATCAATTAGGCTCTCTGCCGCAGTGTTCGACAAAACAGGCAATACTACATGGCGGGTTTCTATCGCATGCAAGCTATCCATCGATAATCGTAAAGAAGATTGAGCGTAGGCGACAAATTCCTCGCATTCAACGCCTTTGCGCGACAATGCGTTTGTCAGATCGAATGAAACGTCACGGGCGCGGATATATGTTACGTGATCTACGTCTATCAAATCAACCAGACCCGCTGCATCCGTTGCGCCAGCCACCGCGTCAAAGCCTGCCTTGCCAGCTGCGGTTGCTGTGGCTTCGTTAACGCAGAATGCGCGTATTTTTTGAACGGTGTGTTGCCGCGCATAGGCAGCAACCGCATTCGCAGATGTGAAAACAAAGACCCTGTCTTGCGGCGCGGGCAAATCGATGGACAAAAAGTCAATCTGGACAATCGGATCAAACAAAACATCAAATGCATCTGCCACAGTGCCCAGATCAGCAACGAATTCCTTGGCTTGTCGCAAAGGTCTGATCATCAAAAGAATTTGCTTCATAAGATCTGTCACGGCTTTGGTTGAATGGTTCCGACAGGAGTGATACCTGAATGTGAATTATGATCATGCACGGGCCTATTTGGCAATGACACAGATAAAAACCATCCTTGGGTTAGAAAGCAGCTGCGATGATACGGCGGCGGCTGTGCTATGCGACGGCGAAATACTGTCATCCGTGGTGGCTGGTCAAGATAATCTGCACGCCGCATTCGGTGGTGTGGTGCCAGAGATAGCAGCCCGCGCGCACGCAGAACGGTTGGACCATTGCGTAGAACAGGCGTTGGATGCCGCGAGTAAAACTCTGGCCGACATTGATGCCATTGCGGTAACGGCAGGCCCAGGTTTGATCGGTGGGGTTATTTCGGGGGTCATGACTGCCAAGGGCTTGGCGGCAGGTCTTGGCGTTCCAATGATTGGTGTTAACCATCTGGCGGGGCACGCTCTGACGCCACGCATGACAGATCAGGTCGAATATCCCTATCTAATTTTGCTGGTCAGCGGCGGCCACTGCCAGTTTTTAATTGTAAAATCCGACAGCGACTTTACCCGTCTTGGCGGCACCATTGATGATGCACCAGGCGAAGCGTTTGACAAAACGGCCAAGCTGTTGGGCCTTGGGTATCCAGGTGGGCCTTTGGTGGAACAAGCGGCCAAGTCAGGCGATCCAAAGCGATTCAAATTTCCCCGACCACTGCTGGATCGTCCTGGATGCGATATGTCGTTTTCTGGATTGAAAACTGCGCTTCGACGAGCCCGTGATGAAATAGTAGATCAGAATTCAGGACTGTCTGAACAAGATCGCGCTGATCTGTGCGCAAGCTTTCAAACAGCATTATCGGACACGTTGGCCGCCAAAACTGATCGTGCTTGTGCGGAATTTATCAGTCAAACTGGTGGCAAGACACTGGCGATTGCCGGCGGTGTCGCGGCCAATACCGAAATACGCACCGCGTTGATGACCGTTGCAGATCAAAACGGATTGGAATTCACAGCGCCGCCGCTGAAATATTGCACCGACAATGCCGCCATGATCGCATGGGCAGGCATGGAACAAATGGCGGCAGGACGTTTTGATGATATGCGATTGGTCGCGCGTCCCCGCTGGCCATTGGATCAAACTGCTGCGCCCATGTTGGGGTCTGGCAAAAAAGGGGCAAAGGCATGAGCAGTATCGGCGTAATTGGCGCAGGGGCGTTTGGGACAGCACTGGCATGCGCGTTGGCAAACGCCGGTCATTCGATCACCCTATGGGGACGCAATGCCGATCAGATGGCGGCAATGGCTGCTACACGAACGAACAAACCCTATCTGGCAGATGTTAAGTTGCCAGATACACTGACGCCCACCGCTCGATTAGAAGATCTGTCAAATAGCGAAAGCATTTTGGTTGTTGTACCAGCCCAACAGTTACGCGGATTGTTGGCCAACCCAGCAATTTCCAAACTAAAAGCCCCTTTGGTTCTATGCGCCAAAGGGATTGAGCTGAAAACAGGTGCTCTGCAATCTGATATAGTGCACGAAGTGCTGCCAAGCC
>CALDZS010000177.1 GCA_937944065.1 uncultured Amylibacter sp.
GGGGTCGTTGGCAAATTTGAAAGCTGCTAATGTTGGCCGCATAATTATGTTGGGCGCAGCAGAGTATGGCGCGGTTGCATTGAATGCCATCTCATCAAGGGCGGCACGTCATACGCAGATTTACAACATCGTTGCACGCCAAAACGCGGTTCATGATTGGTTTTTTGATGCCAATGCACCAAGACCTGGTGCACTGGATCATTCGATTGGCATCAACTTTCCATTTGCGTCTTTTAATTGGGTCGATGTGATGATTGACGATGCGCGAACCCAACAAAAATTATGCAACACGGGCATTGTTGTGAAAACCCAGGGCAAAGTTATTTGCCCGCACAGCTTTCACCTAGATCCAAGTGTTTTTGAGTTTTACGACGCTATCCTCAGTCGCAAAAAGGGATTTGATCCAGTTGATCTGTCACAGATGTTAGGTCCCGTGACGCGGCACAAACCTCTATTCAGATCGCTACCGTTCCCATCCTTATCTGCACGGCTTTTACACCACACAGGAATGTTAAAAGGTTAAGGTTGAACTCTTAGCGCGGTCTGTCATTGTTTGCGCTGAACAAAAGGAACATCCCCATGAGCGCTGCAATCGATCTTTACTATTGGCCCACCCCAAATGGATGGAAAATCACCATCGCATTGGCAGAGATGGGGTTGGATTATAATCTGCACATGGTTGATATTGGCGCAGGCGATCAATTTAAACCTGATTTCCTGAAACTATCCCCCAACAATCGTATGCCAGCTATTATCGACGCAGATGGGCCAGACGGAACGCCAATTAGCATCTTCGAATCTGGTGCCATCCTGCTATATCTTGCGCGCAAGACAGGTCAGTTTTACGGATCAACAGAACGCGATCGGATTGAAATTGAACAATGGCTGATGTGGCAAATGGGCGGCGTGGGACCTATGGCCGGTCAGGCCCATCACTTCATCAAATACGCGCCCATGATGGATCCGCCGCACGTTCTGCCCTATGCCCAAGGCCGCTACCGCGCAGAGGTCGCACGACTTTATGGTGTGCTCGATCGTCAATTGGAAGGCCGTGATTATGTCTGTGGCGAATTTTCCATCGCCGACATGGCGATCTGGCCGTGGGCCAGCCTGTGGGAAGGCCAAGAACAAAAACTGGACGAATTCCCGAATGTAGCTAAATGGTTGGATAGATGCGCTGCACGACCAGGTGTGCAGGCTGGACGCGCAGTTGCCGCAGAAAGCCGATCCAACCTATCGAGCAAGGAGGCGCAGAAGAAACTGTTCAAAACCCGCGACTAGCGGGTAGCCTAAGGGGATAATCTGATGAAATCACTATTTTTGGGGTTGGTGCTGCTAGCGGCACCTACATTTGCAAGCGATCAAAGTCTGCGTATTGAGTTTAGGGAAAGTGCCCCGAAAGACATGTTTACGCTGACCAACAACGGTAATTGCGCCATAGATGCCACGGTAGTGTTGGACTTGTCGAAATCGCAAGGAAACCTGATTTTTGACACGACGTCCGCAGGTTTAGGTGTCGAGGTTTTTCAACCGTTTGAAATGGTAACCGGCGCATCAAATCTAGACGGCATACCAACAATAACCGATGGCGATCAGGTCGCGAGTTTGAAAATCAAGGACCTAAAAACTGGCCAAGCCATTGCGTTCACAATCGATGTAGATGACCAATTGACCAACAGTTCGTTGGGTCAAATTCGTGTTGCCAACGCAGAGATTTCAGGCGCGACAATCGCTAATTCCGGTGGCGCACAGGCCGCGTTTGGCGCGGAAGCCTCGGCTGCTTTAGTGTTAGGAAAGTGTGGTTGAGCGCAGCGTGATCAAGCGTCTTTGCTGTCGTCGTCTGTACCGTATTTATTCATTAACCCAACTTGGGTGATCATGAATACAAACACCGCCGCAGTCAGCCCGAAAGTTTTGAAATTGACCCACGCGTCGGTGGACATCGTGCGCCAAATCACTTCGTTCAGAATGGCCAAACCAAAGAAGAACGCCGTGAACCGTTTGGTCAAAATCATCCAACCCTCCTCGGCCATTGGCATGGCCCCGTCCATCGCGAGACGCAAATAGGACTGCCCACGCAACAGGCCAAAGCCAAGGATGCCACCGAACAGGATGTAGATGATCGTAGGCTTCATTTTAAAAAACCGCTCGTCGTTAAAATAAACGCTCATGCCACCAAACACTGTTACCAACAACGCTGTGAACAATTGCATTTTTGACAGCTTCCCCGTCAGAAGCCACAGGATGCCAGTTGTCAACAAAATCAGCGGAATGAACATGGCGGTGGCCACGATGAAACCTTGGTATGTTTGGCCCCAGATGGTGAAATCTTGATCTTTAATTTTCGAATAAACAATAAAGAACAGGATGATAGGTCCTAATTCTAATCCAGTCTTCACCAGTGGGTGTACAGATTTTTCGTTCATGATCGCCTCTTATCCGCCAAATTCAACCAACACCGCGCCGAAGGCAATTAGACACATCAACACGGCTCGCATCACTCCTACGCTTTCGCGCAGGAAAAACCAACCGATAAGGGCCGCGAATACGGGCGATGTTTCGCGGATCACCGCCGCCTCGCCCACGCTGTCCAATCGCGTCGCCAGCATAATTGATCCGAAGCTGGCAAAGGCAACAAGCCCTCCGATCAATCCACGCGCCAGCAAAGGCAGCGGATCGACGCGAACGGGTGCGCGTCGCCAAAGGTACAGTGCGATCCATGGGAATACGACCAAACCGTCGATCATGAAAAACCAAGCCAAGAATGTAAACGGATCCGAGGTGGCGCGAATGCCGTAAGCATCGTAAGTGGTGTACGCAGCCACCATAAATCCTGCCGCCACCGCCCAAGCAAGCGCGAGCTTGATTTCAGACATCGCCAGAACCGTGCCTGAACGCCCCGCGCGTTTATAGTTCAAGCGCGACAGGCCAAGGATCGACGCAGTTAACAAAGCAACGCCTGCCCACTGCAATGTTTTAAAATGCTCGCCAAAGACGACACCGACAGCCAGCACGGTGAACAAGGGCCCCAACCCGCGCACAACAGGATAGACAACTGTGTAGGCACCATAGCTGTACGCCATACCTTGGCTGAATTTGTAAATAACGTGGATCACCAGCATACCTGCGAAAATCGGCCACATATGCGGCTCTGGCCATGGGACAATGAAAAGCGCAAAAGGTGCTGCCATCAGACCGTAACTTATATCGATCGCACCGCGCGTCATCCATGGATCATGGCGACCTTTTTGAAGGGCCCCAAATACTGCATGTGACAGTGCTGCACCCAATGCCAACCACAGGGCAATTTGCGCGCCCAATTCGGTTCCAGAAATCGAAGCAATCCACGCGCCGAGGCCAGTATCCGTCATTTTGGGTCCGCCATCATGTCGCGCATTTTGATCAGCGTTCGCTGGTTGCGCGCTGTCACATTTAGTTGCCTCGAAATCCGCGCTGCCAATTTGGATCGCCCAATCCCATCGGGTGCAATCAGTATCAGCGCGTCATCCATGGGTAGCAGTGTTTCGGAAGGGCTGGCATAAATCTGTAACTGATTTGTGTTCATCTGATCCATTGTTGGGGCTAGATACATATGGACATAAACACGGGTGGGATCCGCCGCTTCTGGCAGGGACAGCACCAGCGTGTCTAGTTGCTGTTTGGTTAGGCTCAGAACCGCCACATCCACTTGAAACCGCGTGTGCAAGATATCAGCAACGCGTTTGGAAACCGCGTCTGGTGCCAAATTGCTGTCCAGAACAATATTACCAGATTGGATGTAGGTTTGAACGTTACCAAACCCCGCGTCCGACACCGCGCT
>CALDZS010000178.1 GCA_937944065.1 uncultured Amylibacter sp.
CAGGCCGACACGATCCAAAAGGGCCATACCCTTTTTGGTGGCCGCGGCCTTGGACATTTTCTTGACCAACATCGGGCCCTCAATGACATTTTGCAATACGGTCAAGTGGGTCCATAGATTAAAGTTTTGAAACACCATCCCAGTGTCGGCGCGCAATTGCGTTAATGCTTTTTGATCGGTCACTTTTCGCCCTGGCCCTGCTTCGCTTAGCGGTAGGCGTTTACCATCTATGCGTATTTCGCCCGCTTGCGGCATTTCTAACAAGTTTAGGCAACGAAGAAATGTCGATTTCCCCGACCCAGAGGCGCCGATAATTGAAACGACTTCGCCTTCTTTCACGTCAAGGGACACGCCTTTGACAACGTGCAACGCTTCATAACTTTTATGTAGGTCTTCGACTTCGACAAAGGATGGCAATACGGAAACTCTCGTTGGTAACGCCCAAGTGTGTTATCAAAAAAAAGATAATTCAACTGAAAGATTGCGAAAACACTATATTACCTAACATTACCACCCCTTTGGGTTGATTTGGCGTGGCAGGGGTTTGCTGTGGGTCAATAGGGATAGCGAGTTTGCACAAATCTTGGTACTGAGTCGAAAACTGGCGAAAGATTTTTGATGCAACATTCTTCTTATTTGTTCACGCATGCTGTCACGCGGCAGCCAGGTCAATCCATCGCGGGTGGATTGCGCGCATCTGACGGGGCAGACCCCGATGCCGCGAAATTTCTTAAGGCGCATGGCGATTATGTAACTGCTTTGCGCGCGACCGGTGCCGCCGTTACCGTATTGCCGCCGCTTGAGGCCTATCCTGACAGTGTATTTGTCGAAGACCCTGCATTATGTGTAATGGGCAAGGCAATCATTTTACGCCCGGGTGCCGCCAGTCGGTTTGGCGAGCGTGATGCAGCGCGCGATGCGTTGGTCGAAGTATTCGGTGCAGAGAACGTAATTGATCTGCCCGCAGGAGGCATCGTTGATGGCGGCGACATCCTCGTGACCAAGACAGAAGTGCTGGTTGGATTGTCGGCGCGCACAGACCAAGCGGGCGTCGACCTACTGCGGCCAATCGTCGAGGGATTGGGTCTGTCACTGCGCATTCTAAACACGCCAAGCCATATACTTCATTTCAAAACGGGCTGTGCGATTTTAGATGACGAGACGGTTTTTGCCGTCGCTGATCTGGCCGATTGTTTTGAAGGGTACAAGGTTATCGTCTGCCCCAACGGCGAAGAGCCGGCTGCGAATCTGATTAGGTTCAACGACAAAGTGTTTTGCGCAGATGGGTTTCCCAAAACTCACAGGATATTGGCAGACGCGGGTTATGACTTGCTATTGCTGGATGTCCGAGAGGCGGCCAAAGTTGATGGCGGCCTGTCTTGTATGTCTTTGCGGTTTTCGCTTTAGACCCCTAGTCCTGTTAGCGTAGCTCTGAAGGTACTTTTATCCCCGCTTCGCCGTAGAATTTCAGCGCGCCAGGGTGCAATTTCAGGGTTTCCAGCGCGAATGCACCCCGCGGGGTCACCAATGACAAATCGGCATTGGTCTTGGTTGCCTCTGAAAGGTTATTCCAGAAGGTTTTGGTGATTTGATAGACAGCGTCTTCATCCAAATCCAAGCGAGCAACAACGCCAGCATTAGTGGCCAAAGAATAGACATCTTCCCTATTAACCACGGCGTCGCCATAGCTACCACGTGGGATCACCCCAAAGGACCGCCCTTGCGCTTTGATAAAGCTTGATGCGGCATCTTTGCGGCCCGAAATTGTGTTTGCTTCGGCTTTTGACAGACCTAGAAAGCGAATATTAGCAATCTCGGTTAACTGTGCCATTTGTTTGAACGGCGGCTTTCCTGCGGCAACATAGACGTCAATCTCTTTGTTTTCGAATGCAAGAACTGCTGATCCCCAGGTCGCGCGAATAGGGGTATAATCACGGCCCGCTTTGTACCCCGTTACAGATTCAATCCATTGGTTGGCCACGTGATATTCACCGCCACCGGGTTGTCCCAAAAATACCTTTTTGCCCTTTAGATCGGACAAACTGGTCATGCCAGCATCTGCGTGTGTGGCGATGTGAAATGTTCCGAATGGGAACCAAAACACCAGCCCAAGGTTTTTATGCAGCTCTGGTGCTTCTGGCAGGTTTTTGAACATTGACTGACCGTTCGCCATCAAATCCAATGTGGCTGGGGTTGCCATCGCCAAATCCAATCGGCCGCGTCCAGCGTCAACCATTTGTTTGGTTCCAAGACCTGTCGCATCAACAGTAATCTCATACGCGTCTTGGTTCATGTTCACTGTTGTGGCCATGGATGTCATGATCGAATATGCGGTTGAACCGGGGGCGATCGTCGCCATCTTGATCTTGTCTCGCGCCTGCGCAGTTGACGCTGTTGCCATCACTGCCAAACAAAGTAAACCAATCTTGCTGTGGTGTTTCATATATTCCCCCGCCTAGGCGCCATTCAACTTTGGCGCGATGATGCTTTGACAGGGCCGCAATGGCAATAGCTAGTAGAAATAATTTGCGATTGTTGTAACCCCGTCAAAACGGTGCCTTGCAGGTGTTAAACAAGGACGCTTGCGTCGATCTGATCCATGCTTGTTTTGCCCAATTGCGCCAACGTACTGGACGTTTCGTTGACTAAAACCGATACCATTTGATCCAGACCCTTTGGGCCTTTCGCTGCGATTGAATATGACAGTGCGCGACCCAAAAAGACAAAGTCAGCCCCCAACGCATATGCCTTTACAATATCTTCGCCGCTGCGCAGGCCGGTGTCGAAAAACAAAGGGTATTTCGCGCCGACTGCTTTGCGGATTATCGGAAGCATATCAATCGGTGGTGGTGCGCTTTCTAGTTGTCGGCCTCCATGACTGGACACTTGGATCGCATCCACACCTTCGTCTTTGAGTCTTAGCGCATCTTCTACGTTTAAGACGCCCTTAACAACCAGCCGCCCTTTCCATTTGTCGCGTACACGCTTTAACGTGTTCCAGTCAGATTGGGCACGACTGCTGCCACGATCGAACTCGCCGAACTTGCCGCCAAAATTTGCCATTTGCGGTTTGCCAGCGGCTAAAGTCGCAAGCGACCAACGCGGATGGCATGCGAAATCAAAGAACTGCGGAACTCCCAATTTGAACGGCATGGTAAAGCCACGGCGCAATTCTCGCGGGCGTCGACCGACCTCTGGTACGTCGACCGTCAACACCACGGTTTCATATCCTGATGCTTTGGCGCGATCCAACAGACGCTCGCCGCTTTCAGGCTCGCCACTTAGGTACAGTTGAAACCATGCGTGGCCTTCGGCCCATTCGATCATCTGTTCTAGCGGCGTCGACGCGACGGTTGATACGCCACACGGCACATGGTTCGCCGCCGCCATACGGGCCAGTGTTATATCTGCGCGCGGGCCCGCAAGATTGCACAAACCCATCGGACTGATCCCAAAGGGCAGTTTCGTTGGCGTGTCAAAAACGCGCCCTGCAACAGAACGATGTTCCACATTGTTCAAAATACGCGGCATCATTTGGATTTCGCGTATTCGTTGACGGTTCAACTCTTCGCCGCGCCCATCCGCGGCAGCACCGTCTATATAATCAAACAACATCCAAGGCAGACGTTTTCGGGCCATGCGCCGTGCATCATCTGCGTTGAAGATGTCGTTTGATTTTGGGAACATTGGCTTATCCGTTTGCTGCGGCCAAAGCATCCATGAAACGATCACGGATCGTCACCGGGTCTTTGGTGATAACGGGAACTGGTATGTTGCCGCTTTCACATTTGCAAACAATGATTGTCATTTTGTTGCTGGCCAATGCGGCGGTCATAACATCAACAGCTTCTTCTGCCTGACATTCAACCACGTTTTCACAACCACATGCTTTTGCAACCGCAGTCAGCGAAGTTTTTTTGCCTGCATAGGTCGGTTGATCACCAGTAGAGCCATAAGACCCGTTGTCGATGATCAGCAATATAAAGTTATCAGCCACATTGTTGGCAATCGTTGGCAAGGTGCCAAAGTTGGTTAGCACCGACCCGTCACCATCAATCGAAATGATTTTTTGTTTCTGCGCCAAGGCCAGACCCAAGCCGATTGACGAGGATAAGCCCATCGTTCCTAGCATGTAAAAGTTGGTCGGTTGGTCGTCCATCATGTGCAGTTCTTGGGACGGAAGCCCGATGTTGCATACAACGAATTCGTCGCGGATGACGGGAAGTAGGGATTTGATTACGTCAGAACGGATCATGATTAATACCCTTTCCAGAAAGTAGCATCCGTTAGGATGGCAACAGGTTTGTTGCACATGAATGTATACTGCAAGATTTTATCGAACTCCTCGATATCAGATTCCTTGTGGAAATGGTATGTCGGGATGTTCATCTGCGCCAGCAATGCTTTGGTATGCACGGCCATTTCCACCTGACAGGCCACAGGCTCACCTAACTCGCCGCGATAGCTGATCAACATCGGCAATGGCATGCGATAGTATTGGATCAAGGTCGCTAATGTATTGATCGTCACACCGATGGCTGTATTCTGCATTATGATCGCTGATCGTTTACCACCCATAATGGCACCAGCACAGATGCCCATACCTTCGTCCTCTTTATTCGAGGGGATATGATAAATGTCTTTGCTGTCTTCGATTTTGTCGATGACGCCAGCCAGCTGTTTGCAGGGCACTGTTGTCACCAACTCAACCTTGTTCTTCACAAGATCGGCGACAATACGGTCGTTTACATCCATTTTAGTCAGTTCCTTTGCTGTTTGAGTGGATTATGACTTGAAATCAAATTTTAGACAAATCAAAGTTGCTTCAGATAATCTAAAATAAAACTTTAGGTATAAAATGTCGGTATCCTTGTTCAAAACACTCATTGCGATCGCAGATCACGGCAGTTTCGCCGCTGCGGCAGAACGGGTTTTTGTCACCCAAGCCGCGGTTGGCCAGCAGATGCGTCGCTTGGAAAATCAGTTTGGTGTCACCTTGTTTGATCGATCTGAAAAAACACCCCGCCTAAATCAACTGGGTCGGGCACTGGTACCCAAAGCACGCGGAATTGTGCGGTCCTATGAAACTGTGTTCGATGATTTAACAGGAGAAGCGCAATTTATTGGCGAGATGAGTTTGGGCGCGGTGCCATCGGCGATCCACGGGTTGATACCGAAATCAATCATAGGCTTGCGCGATACTTGCCCCGACTTACGTATCCGCATTGTGCCCAACTTGTCAGGCGCGCTGCAAGAAGAGGTCGAGCGGGGGTCCTTGGACGCAGCGGTACTGAGCCAACCCGCGCGCATCGGTTCTGAACTGTCATGGACATCAATAGCGGCAGAACCGCTGGTTTTGGTAACGGCGGCAGCAGTTGCGCTGGATGACCCGCACCAGATTTTGGAAACAATGCCCTATATTCGTCACACAAACCGATCGCCAGTTGGCTGGTTGGCGGATGAATGGTTGCAAGGAAACAAAATCAATGTGCGCGACGCGATGGAAATGGGAACGCTAGAAAATGTGGTCAGCATGGTCGCGCACAACCTGGGTGTTTCCATTGTCCCAGACATATGCGTGCCCGATGACACCTTTGCCCAGTTGCGAAAAATCTCGTTGATGGGCAATCCGACTGCGCGCCATTTGGGCGTGTTGACCCGGGCTGATTGTTCCAAGGTACGCTTGGTCGAACGATTTGTAGAACAGTTACGCATCACAGTTGCGGCACATGCGCGTGCATAACCCATCCAACTGCGCTATCTAGTGATGAAACAAAGGAACCTCCGTTGACCGCTATCAATTTCGACAACAGCTATTCCCGCCTGCCAGATAATTTCTTTGCGCGACAAGATCCAGATGTATCTCCCGCGCCAGTCTTGATTGCGCTGAATGAACCGCTGGCGCGACGGTTGGGGATCGATCCAACGTTCTTGAAATCCAAAGACGGGCTTGCGCTGCTGTCCGGCCAATCGGTTGCAGATGGATCAAAGCCCCTGGCCATGGTGTATGCTGGGCATCAATTTGGTGGCTGGTCACCGCGCCTGGGTGATGGGCGTGCATTGTTGTTGGGCGAGGTTATCGGAACAGATGGCATCAGATATGATATCCAACTGAAAGGATCGGGGCGAACTTTGTTTTCGCGCGGTGGCGACGGTAAGGCCGCGATTGGCCCAGTGATCCGCGAATATGTCGTGTCAGAAGCGATGGCAGCATTGGGCGTACCGACAACCCGCGCGTTGGCGGCGATCGCAACAGGCGAAGATGTCATGCGAAATGCCGCATTGCCAGGCGGTATCGTGACCCGCGTGGCGCAGTCCCATATCCGCGTGGGAACTTTTCAGTACTTTGCGAGCCATGATGATGTGGATGCGCTGCGGGTATTGTCCGATTATGTCATTGATCGACATTTTCCAGACGTGCGCAACAGCGAAAATCCCATCCGTGAAATGTTCCGTTCGATTGCGCTGCGTCAGGCGTCATTAATTGCGGATTGGATGAGGTTTGGCTTCATTCACGGGGTGATGAATACCGACAATATGCAGATCGCCGGCGAGACGATTGATTATGGGCCTTGTGCGTTCATGGAAGAGTTTGATGCACTTCAGGTGTTCAGCTCTATTGACCAAAAAGGCCGTTATGCATGGGCGCGCCAAGCAACTATGGCGCATTGGAACCTGACCCGTTTGGCCGAAACCTTGTTGCCTATCTGGGGTCTGCCCGAAGACGAAGCAGTGGCCGAAGCAGAGGACGTATTGTCTGAATTTGGTGCGCGATTTAACGCAGGCTTTCAAAAGGCATTTGCGCAAAAGTTTGGTCTGCCTGCAGATCATAAAGACAATACAGAGTTCATTCAAAAGGCGTTGCAAATGATGCAAGCCCAACATGTCGATTTTACCTTATTCTTCTCGCATCTACGCCGTATGGAAAAGGCCGGACATGCAGACAAATTTAGCGCTTTGTTCGACGATCCAAAAGTTGGCGTCGAATGGCTGAGTGTTTGGCGTCAAATGGTTAACACCTCTGGTATTGACCTGTCGGACAGTCAGGCGCGCATGGATGCGGCCAACCCGATTTACATTCCGCGCAACCACCGCGTTGAACAAGCGATACAAGCGGGATTGAAAGGGGATTACTCTGTTATGCAGCGTTTGGCCAAAGTACTGGAAAATCCAATGTCAGAGCAGGCAGATGCGGCCGAGTTTGAAAACCCACCCGAACCTGATCAACGCGTTACGCAAACATTTTGTGGGACCTAGGGTGCGGGCGGCTGACTGCGTAACTCTGTCGGAGTGACGCCAAAATGGGTTTTAAATTTTTGCGCGAAATAGGATGCGCTTTCATATCCAGATGCGACCGCAATTTCGATGATGGGCAGGGATGTTTGTAGCGTCAAAACCTTTGCATGTTCCATCCGCAACTGAGTGTAAAACGCATTGGGATTCTTGCCCAACAGTTTTTTGAACATACGTCCCAGCTGTCTTTCCCCGATGCCACTTAGATGCGCCAATTGCTCGGTGGATAGCGGGTCAGACAGATGATTTTGCATCAGCTCTATCGCGCTGAGAACTGCGGGGTGGTGAATTTGATACTTGTCGACAAGGCTGGTGCGCTGTGGGTCTGTGGCCTCGCGGACATTGGTGTAGATAAACCAATCGTTCACACGTTTTGCCAGGCTGTTGCCGTGATCCGCTGTGATAATCGCACTCATCATATCTAAGGGTGCGATGCCGCCAGCGCAGGTATAGCGATCGCGGTCAATGACATAGAGGCTGCGTTCCAGTAAGAATTCCGACGACAGTTCCGCCATCGCGACGCGGTGATCCCAGTGCACTGTGAACCGACGATTGTCCATCAATCCTGCGCGCGCCAGCAACACCGGGCCACCAGAAATGCCGCCCAACGGAATGCGTTTTGATGCAAGTAACTTGAGGTACCGAAACAAAGGTTCGTTTTGATAGACCGCCGGTGCGCCAGCAGCTGCGACTAGGACCAGATCAAAGTCATAACCGTTTTCAAACAGTGGCTTGCCGTTTTTTGTAAAACCAGAGGATGCTTTTGCAATGGTACCATCTGCAGGTATGAATGTGCAGGAATAAAGCGTTTCGTCGGACAGGAAATTCGCTGCGCGCAGTGGCTCGCTGGCGGATGATAATGACATCATCGAAAACCCATCAACCAAGATGAAGGCGATTTTTTTCACTTTTGGCGGTGCCATAACCCAATCCAGAATCTTACGCGGCAACTGTGACCTTCGCCTTAGCAAAGCGCAAGCATGCATTGCGACAATAAGCGGGGATACAGACATAGTTTACGGTTGTGAGTAGTATTGAAATTCGCTTTAATTGTATCATCAATCACACCTGATCAAGGAACCCCTCATGTCATCGGAACTATCTGCGCAAAGCCGTCCCAATCTGTCTTCGTTTAATTGGGAAGATGCGTTTTTGTTCGATGCACAGCTGACCGAAGAAGAACGCATGTTGCGGGATGCGGCCCGCGCCTATGCGGCGGAAAAGCTACAACCCCGCGTTATCGCGTCTTATGCGGATGAAACCACTGACCCCACCATCTTTCGCGAGATGGGTGAGATGGGTTTGTTAGGGATAACCATACCAGAGGAGTATGGCGGGCTTGGCGCGAACTATGTCAGCTATGGTTTGGTCGCGCGCGAAGTTGAACGGGTCGACAGCGGATACCGTTCGATGATGTCGGTCCAAAGCTCTTTGGTGATGTATCCGATCTACGCGTATGGCTCGGAAGAGCAACGCATGAAATATTTGCCTAAATTGGCCAGCGGAGAATTTATCGGCTGTTTCGGTTTGACCGAACCCGATGCGGGCTCTGATCCAGCGGGCATGAAAACTGTGGCAAAGAAAACGGGTGATGGGTACGTCTTGAACGGATCGAAAATGTGGATTTCCAACAGTCCAATTGCCGATGTGTTTGTGATCTGGGCCAAGTCCGAGGCGCATGGTGGAAAAATCCGGGGCTTTGTCTTGGAAAAAGGCATGAAAGGTCTGTCAGCCCCAAAAATCGCTGGCAAAATGTCACTACGAGCGTCGATCACGGGCGAAGTGGTGATGCAGAATGTTGAAGTTGGCGAAGACGCATTGTTGCCAAATGTCGAAGGCCTAAAGGGGCCATTTGGGTGTCTGAACCGCGCGCGCTATGGCATCAGCTGGGGTGTTTTGGGTGCCGCCGAAGCGTGCTGGCACGCGTCTCGTCAATACGGATTAGACCGTCATCAGTTTAACAAGCCTTTGGCAGGAACACAGTTGTTTCAGTTGAAATTGGCCAATATGCAGACCGAAATCACCTTGGGTTTGCAGGGCAGCCTGCGGGTGGGTCGTTTGATGGACGAAGGAAATGCAGCACCAGAAATGATCAGCTTAATGAAGCGTAACAATTGCGGCAAAGCGCTGGACATTGCGCGTATGTCGCGCGACATGCATGGCGGCAACGGGATTAGCCAAGAATTTCAAGTTATCCGCCACATGATGAACCTAGAAACTGTAAATACCTATGAAGGAACGCATGACGTACACGCGTTAATATTGGGGCGCGCGCAAACGGGATTGCAGGCGTTTTTCTAACTTAGAGTACTTTAGTTTCGGAGTAATATCGGGGTCGTTCGGGTGCGGATGATCCCGAATACATTTATGCGTAGCCTACAGTTACCCCGTAGTATTTTCCCTTGAGCCAAATCAATTTTGGATAAATTTAATCTGCTAATTTTCGATTCTACAATGTGTTTGTTATTCAGCATTGGATTGGAAATTAATGCAACATTTACCATTATTCGAACGCCGTAAATTTCTTGAATCATTGATTGCCATTTGTGCTTTCTCTGCAATTGGTAAAGGCACGGTCATGCATCTCAATTCAGGTTGGGTTTTGCACGAAGGCGATCTCTAGTGTTTGTTCAAGGCCGAGAGTTCGAAGCGGGGTATGTGGAGAAAGCCAAAATATGTGTCTTTGGCTCTGGCCCGGCTGGAATGACACTCGCAATCAAGCTCTCAGAATTTGGCCATGATGTTTTGCTCGTCGAGGCGGGTGGGTTGGAATACACCGATGAATCACAGGCGCTTTTTGACGGAAAAGTTGTTGGCGATCAGTACTACGAGCTTGATGAGGCAAGGCTTCGATACTTAGGCGGAACATCAGGACATTGGGGTGGTTATTGTCGTCCGCTTGATGATCACGATTACGAGGTTCACCCCCA
>CALDZS010000179.1 GCA_937944065.1 uncultured Amylibacter sp.
CGTACCCTTAGGCACAGCGAAACTCGCGTCTCGCAGGGCCGTGTGGCCGTTGCGATAGGTGACAGTTAACCCCTCTGCCTGAATGCCAACTTGTTGGGTCATTCTGCGGCCAATCCATCTAGGATTAATTTGGACGTAACCCGCAGCAAATCTAAATAAGTTGGTACTGGCCCGTCAGCGGCACTCAGGCTATCGACATACAAAGCACCGCCATACCGCGCACCCGTTTCACGCGCCACTTGCTGTGCGGGTGCTGGCGAAATGGTGCTTTCTGAAAACACCACTGGGATGTTATTCTTGCGCACTGTGTCGATCACATTTCGCACTTGTTTTGGGGTGCCTTGTTGATCAGCATTGATCGGCCACAGGTACAATTCTTGTAACCCGTAGTCCCGTGCCAAATAACTAAACGCGCCCTCAGAAGATACCAGCCAACGGCGATCTTCGGGGATGGTTGCGATGGCAGTTCTGATCGGATCGATTACGGCCTCTATTTGCAAAATATAATCAGCCGCATTAGCAGTATAAATCGCTGCATTGTCAGGATCATGTGCCACCATCGCGTCGCGAATATTGGTCACATAGATGCGCGCCGAACTCAGCGACATCCAAGCATGTGGATTTGGTTTGCCCGTATAAGGACCCTCAAATATGCCCATCGGCTCAACGCCATCGGTCACAACGGCACTGGGCACATCACGCAAGTTTTGAAAGAACTGTTCGAACCACAATTCTAGGTTCAAACCGTTCCAAAGGATCAAATCCGCATCCTGCGCACGGATAATATCACGAGGCGTCGGGGCATAGTTATGAATCTCTGCACCCGGCTTGGTAATCGACGCCACCTCTGCCGCGTCGCCCGCCACATTGCGTGCCATATCGGCAATCACGGTAAACGTTGTCACAACCTTGAACTTGTCCGCATGTGCGGCATTCAAACTGGCGATCATGGTTGCGCCAGCAAGGCATAGGGTACGCAAAGCGCGGTAGGTCATTTAGGGCTGTCCAAACATTAATAAATTGCTCTCACCTTATATGAGAATGATTCTCAATAAGTCAATCCAGTTGCGAACCATTCTCAATAACGTGAATGGTCAGTTTGCGACATTATTTAACTGATCAGTTCGTTGACAAGCGATCCGCTTTGCCGCCTATCATTAGTCTTTAACAAAAAAGGGAGATTGATATGAAAACGAACACACGTGTTGTGGTCATCGGGGGCGGTGTTGTTGGCGCTTCTGTTTTGTATCATCTAACCAAATTGGGTTGGTCAGATGTCGTGCTTTTGGAACGGTCAGAATTGACATCTGGATCAACTTGGCACGCGGCGGGTGGATTCCACACCCTGAACGGCGACACCAATATGGCCGCTCTGCAAGGCTATACCATTCGTCTGTATAAAGAACTGGAAGAGATCACGGGAATGTCTTGTGGTCTGCACCATGTGGGCGGCGTAACGCTGGCCGACACACCAGAGCGGTTGGACATGATGAAGGCCGAACGCGCCAAACATCGGTACATGGGTTTGGAGACTGAAATCTTAACCCCTGAGGAAATTCTGAAGGTCGCACCAATCACGAATATTGATGGCGTGTTGGGCGGGCTGTACGATCCGCTGGACGGGCACCTAGATCCGTCTGGCACCACGCATGCCTATGCCCGCGCTGCCAAGATGGGCGGGGCAGAGATTGAGTTGCACACGAAGGTTGAAGAAACCAATCAGCGCCCTGATGGGTCGTGGGAGGTTGTCACCAACAAAGGTACAATCATCGCTGAACACCTGGTCAATGCAGGCGGCCTGTGGGCACGCGAAGTTGGCGCTATGGCAGGCGTGTATCTGCCCCTGCATCCAATGGAGCACCAGTATCTGGTCACCGAAGAAACACCCGAAATTTACGAACGCGACACCGAACATCCCCATGTGATGGACCCTGGCGGCGAAAGCTATCTGCGCCAAGAGGGTCGCGGACTTTGCATCGGGTTCTACGAACAACCTTGCGAACCTTGGGCCGTCGGCGGCACCCCTTGGGATTTCGGTCATGAATTGTTACCCGACAATCTGGATAAGATCACTGACAGTGTAGAATTCGCCTATAAACGTTTCCCCGTTTTGGAACGCGCAGGCATCAAATCCGTTGTTCATGGCCCGTTTACCTTTGCCCCTGACGGCAACCCACTGGTCGGACCGGTTCCGGGTCTGCGCAACTATTGGTCCGCTTGCGGTGTGATGGCAGGGTTCAGCCAAGGCGGCGGGGTCGGCCTGACACTGGCGCAGTGGATGATCGAGGGTGAACCTGAACGCGATGTATTCGCAATGGACGTGGCGCGGTTCGGCAACTGGATTAACAAAGGCTACACACTTCCCAAAGTGATCGAGAATTATCGCAATCGTTTCTCTGTCAGCTATCCGAACGAAGAGCTGCCAGCGGCGCGACCAAACAAAACCACACCAATGTATGATATTTGGAAAGAACAGCGTGCCGTGTTCGGTCAACAATTCGGGCTAGAGGTGCCAAACTATTTCGCACTCGACGGCGAGCCGACGTATGAAACCCCCAGCTTCCGTCGCTCGAACGCATGGGAAGCGACGCGGCAAGAGGTGATCGCCGTGCGCAACGGTGTCGGTATTAACGAGGTTCAAAACTTTGGTAAGTATTTGGTAACGGGTGCCGATGCGCGCGACTGGCTGGACACAATAATGGCGGGACGTATTCCGAAACAAGGTCGCCTCAGCCTGACACCAATGCTTTCCCCTAAGGGTCGCTTGATCGGGGATTTCACTGTGTCCTGTCTGGCCGAGGATCGGTTTCAGTTGACTGCGTCTTACGGATCGCAAAACTATCACATGCGCTGGTTCGAACAGAACGCCCGCGACGGGGTGGCGGTTGAAAATGTTTCCGATCGGTTAACAGGGTTTCAGATTGCGGGACCGAAGGCGCGGCAATTGTTGGAACGCGTTACCCGCCATGATGTCAGTGTGGATGCGTTCAAGTTTTTGGATGTTCAACAAATGGTCATCGGCATGACCGACTGTCTGGTGCAACGCGTCAGCTATACTGGTGATCTGGGGTACGAGATTTATACAGATCACATGAGCCAGCGAAACCTGTGGCATACCTTGTCTGCGGCAGGTGCCAATCTAGGTCTGCGCCCGTTTGGAATGCGCGCGATGATGTCGCTGCGCCTAGATCGTTTCTTCGGCTCTTGGCTGTCAGAGTTCTCGCCAGACTATACTGCGGCGGAAACGGGGTTAGATCGGTTTATCAATTTCAAAAAGAACCATGATTTCATCGGCCGCGCGGCAGCAGAAGCAGAACGCGACACCCCTCCCGCCCGCCTGCTCTGCGCGTTCGAGGTGGATGCGGATGACGCGGATGTTGTGGCCTACGAGCCGATCTATATCGACGGTCAGGTAGTGGGCTTCTGCACCTCTGGCGGCTATTCCCACTATGCCGAAAAATCCATCGCCTTGGGATTTGTCCCCCACGTTCATGCCCGCGACGGGCTGGCAGTAGAGATTGAGATTTTGGGTAAAATGCACAAGGCAGTTCTGATCACTAAGCCGCTTTATGATGCGGATATGACAATCCTGCGTGGCTAAGCTTTCCGGATATCCCAAGGAAGGTATCGCCAATATCAGCTGTAAGCCCGTTGGAGACATGTGGCATATACACAAAGTCATCGAGATCGGGCGATCCGTTCATTTGACAGTGGGTGCGCAACGTCGTGATTTTTTTATTAAGCGGACAGCTAACTTCAACTGAATCCGATACATGATATCATATTAGTC
>CALDZS010000180.1 GCA_937944065.1 uncultured Amylibacter sp.
TGCAAGCTGACAGGAACGAGTTTTTGGATATCTTGCCCGCGTCACAACGTATGGGAGGCGAAGAATGGTATTTAGGTACGGCCGATGCGGTGACCCAGAATATAGATATTATCGACAGTTATGATATTGATTATATCGTAATTTTAGCAGGCGATCACATCTACAAAATGGATTATGAAATCATGATACGTCAGCATGTAGAGGCAAAGGCCGACGTGACAGTGGGCTGTTTAACCGTGCCGCGCGAAGATGCCAAAGAATTTGGTGTGATGGCGACGGATGCATCTGGGCGCATAACTAGCTTTCTCGAAAAACCAGCTGACCCTCCGGGCACTCCAGAAGATCCAAACATCTCGCTCGCGTCGATGGGCATCTATGTATTCAACTGGAAATACCTGCGCGAATTACTTTTGGAAGATCGCGACAGCAAAACGTCGACACACGATTTTGGCGGTGACTTGATACCGGCCATTGTGAAGGGCGGCAAAGCGATGTCGCACAGGTTTGATGACAGCTGTGTGCGCGCAGAAGGTGCACCGTCTTATTGGAAAGACGTAGGAACCGTTGATGCGTTTTGGGAGGCGAATTTGGACCTTACGAACTTCTCTCCTGACCTCAATCTGTGGGACCGCAGTTGGCCCATTCTGACCTATGCCGAAAATGTTCCGCCGGCGAAATTTATCCATGATGAAAAGGATCGGCGCGGCGCAGCGTTCTCATCCATGGTTTCTGGCGGCTGCGTGATTTCAGGCACAGAAATTCGCAACTCGTTATTGTTTACCCAAGTGCACACAAATTCGTGGTCTTCTTTGGATCAGGCAGTGGTTCTGCCTTACGTCACAGTGGGCCGCAAGGCTCGTCTAAGCAAAGTTGTAATTGACCGAGGCGTCAACATTCCAGAAGGATTGATCGTTGGCGAAGACCACCAAGAGGACGCCAAATTCTTTCGCGTCACTGAAAAGGGCACCACACTGATCACTCAACCCATGGTCGATAAATGGGTGGCATCTAAATGATCAAGGTATTGTCTGTCACGTCTGAATGCGCGCCACTGGTAAAAACTGGTGGGTTGGCGGATGTGGCAGGGGCCTTGCCGTTGGCATTGACGGCACATGAAGTTGAAATGCGGACATTGCTGCCAGGGTATCCGGCGGTGATGGCAAAATTGAAAAAGCCAAAAAAAGTTATGGAGCTGGCGAATATATTCGGCGGCAATATTCATGTTTTGCAGGCGAAGGTTGCAGGTTTGGATTTGTTGGTGGTTGATGCGCCGCATCTTTTTGATCGGGTTGGTGGTCTATATGCTGGTCCCGACGGTCATGATTGGCATGACAATCCCGAACGGTTTTCGGCGTTGTGCCAAGTGGCTGCAAAGATCGCGCGTGAAGGTGTGGATGGCTGGTGCCCAGATATATGTCATGGCCATGATTGGCAGGCAGGTTTGATGCCAGAATATATGCGCGGCCATGCTGATCGCCCAGCCACGGTAATGACGATCCACAACATTGCCTTTCAAGGCATGGCTGATCCCAAATCAATTGGTCGACTGGGTCTGGATCCTTATCGCTTTACACGCGATGGATATGAATTTTGGGGCAAAGTTTCTGCGTTGAAAGCTGGGTTAATGTCGGCTGATCAGATCACCACCGTGTCGAAAACCTATGCGGCAGAGCTGATGACAGAAGAATTTGGCATGGGCCTAGAGGGCGTGATTGACGCGCGCCGTGATGCTTTGTCAGGCATTGTGAATGGAATAGATGATAGTACTTGGAACCCGACCACGGACAAAGCGATCACTCCGTACAAATCTGTTTCAGGCAAAGCCAAGAATAAAACGGCGTTGCAGAAAGAATTTGGATTAAAAAAGTCAGGCGGGCCGCTATGTGTAGTCGTCAGCCGTCTGACCGAGCAGAAAGGTTTGGACCTGTTGTTGCAGGCATTGCCAACGTTGTTGGATCGCGGCGGGCAACTTGTGGTGTTGGGTACTGGTGACGCCAGCTTGGAAGCGGCGTTCCGCGCAGAAACACGTCACAAGAATGTGGCGGTTCATATTGGCTATGACGAGGATATGTCACACCGCGTCATCGCAGGCGGTGATGCCATTTTGGTACCGTCACGGTTTGAACCCTGTGGTTTGACGCAGTTATATGCCTTGCGATACGGTACGGTTCCATTGGTGTCGTTGACAGGTGGATTGGCGGATACGGTAATCAACGCATCCCCCGCAGCGTTGGCAATGGAGTGTGCAACAGGTGTTCAATTCTCGCCTGTTACAGCCAATGCGCTGTCGGTTGCATTAACCCATCTTTGTGATCTATACGCGAGCAAGCCGACCTGGAAAATTTTGCAGCGTAATGGCATGAAACAACCTGTCGATTGGGCCGCCTCTGCAGGTGCCTATGCGGCGCTATACAAAGATCTGGTCAAGTAATGAAATCCTACACTGTGACAGCAGGCCGCGCCTCGCCATTAGGGGCGACCTTCGATGGTGAAGGTGTAAATTTTGCACTGTTTTCAGAACATGCAACAAAGGTCACTTTGTGCCTGTTTGATGATGATGGAAACGAAGCTTTAAATATCGATCTGCCAGAACGCGAAGGATTTGTTTGGTACGGGTATTTTTCAGGTATCAGACCTGGCCAACGCTATGGATACCGCGTGCACGGTCCTTATCGACCGGATCAAGGGCACCGGTTTAATCCACATAAGTTGCTGATTGATCCGTATGCAAAAAAGCTTACTGGGCATCCTGTTTGGGACCCAAGTGTTTTTGGATATGACACCACGGCATTGGCAAAAGATCTGTCATTTGACACGCGCAATTCTGCGAATTTTGTCCCGCGCTCCGTGGTCATTGATCCCAGTTTCAATTGGGGTACGGATAGTCCTCCAAATATCCCAATGTCCGACACGATTTTCTACGAAGCGCATGTCGCTGGTATGACCAAAGGTCGCGATGATATTCACAATGCGGGGTCGTTTCTGGCCATGGCTTCTGACCCTATCTTGGATCATATTACCAAGCTTGGTGTCACCTCGGTCGAACTTTTGCCCGTTCATGCCAGTGCCAGTGAACAGCGTTTGCTGGACTTAGGGCTGAGCAATTATTGGGGCTATATGACTATGGGGTTCTTCGCCCCTGATCCGCGTTTTATGACCAACGGTAGCATCGCGGAATTTCAACAAATGGTCGCACGGTTTCATGGTGCTGGCCTTGAGGTGATATTGGACGTTGTCTACAATCACACGTTCGAAGGTAACCAATTGGGGCCAACTATGTCCTTTCGTGGTATCGATAATCAAAGCTATTATCGCCTATCCGACAATCCGCGTTACTACATTAATGACACGGGTACAGGCAACACGATTAACATGGATCATCCGATGGTTTTGCGGATGGTTTTGGACAGTTTGCGTTACTGGGTAGAGGTGATGCATGTCGACGGTTTCCGCTTTGATCTTGGCACGACATTGGGTCGCCGCGCCGACGGATTTGACCCGAATGGTCCGTTCTTCACCGCCATCCGTCAGGACCCAGTTTTAAACAATGTGAAACTGATTGCCGAGCCTTGGGATACAGGGCCGGGTGGATATCAAATGGGTAATTTCCCCACGCCGTTTGTTGAATGGAATGATAAATACCGCGATCAAATACGATCCGTTTGGCGTGGTGACAAAGGCAAGATGCGCAAATTGGCGCAGCGTCTGGCGGGCAGCGCGCAACGGTTCGATAAAGGTAACCGTCCGGCCACCAGCTCTGTTAATTTCTTGACAGCCCATGATGGTTTTACGCTGTTGGATACAGTTAGCTATAATGAGAAACACAACGAAGCAAACGGAGAAGATAGCCGCGACGGACATGATCATAATCTGTCGGACAATTGCGGGGTAGAAGGGCCGACCGACGATCCAAAGATCAATGAAAAACGCAGCCTGAGACGCCGTAACATGATGGCAACCCTGATGCTGTCTCAGGGCACACCGATGGTCTTGGCGGGCGACGAGATTGGCAACAGCCAAGATGGCAACAATAATGCATATTGCCATGATAATGAACTCGGGTGGATCAATTGGGCTGACCAAGATACTGAATTCTTGGATTTTTGCCGTAAGATTATTGCATTTCGTCATGCGCATCCAATTCTGGGACAGAAGCGGTTTTTGCATTCGAAGGCGCGACTGGTCGATGGTAAGCCTGATATTTTTTGGTGGCGTGCAAACGGAGAACCGTTGGGTAACGATGACTGGAACGAAGCCGACAGAACAAATATTGCGGTTGAATTAAGAACCGCATCTGGCACACCAGAATTTGCCCCGCGCGAAGCAGCACTGTTCGCCGTTTTTAATTCGGGCGGTACACATTTTGTAAAATTGCCAGATACACCCACAGGACGAAGTTGGGTGCGCCATATCGATACCTCGCGTCCGGATGCGGCACCGCGTGTTTCCGCAGGGCGGAAAAAAATACGTGCTGAGTCT
>CALDZS010000181.1 GCA_937944065.1 uncultured Amylibacter sp.
ACAGATACTCTGCTGCGTGCAGATAGTAACGGACTGTCACTGGTTGGTATCGGGTTAGATAATATTGTTGCAGTTGCCATGGCGGACGCTGTTTTGATCGCGGATAAAAGCCGCGCCCAAGACGTAAAGCTAGCAGTTCAAGCGCTGAAAGATCAGTCCAATGAAACGGCCACGCAATTCCCGCGCGACCATCGTCCTTGGGGGAACTTCGAAAGCCTAATTCTGGGTGATCGGTTTCAGGTGAAACGGATCATGGTGAAACCTGGTGGGATTTTAAGCCTGCAAAGCCACGTCCACAGATCAGAGCATTGGGTGGTGGTCGAAGGCACCGCCAAAGTCACGCTGAGCGGAGAAGAATTTATGCTGTCTGAAAACCAGTCTGTGTATATTCCCGTCGGTGAAAAACACAGGCTGGAAAACCCTGGGAAACGGCCCTTAGTGCTGATCGAAGTACAGACAGGCAGCTATCTGGGCGAGGATGATATTGAACGCTATGAAGATGTGTATAGTCGGAAATAGACACCTTCAGCGCGGTAACTCTTCGTATTTACGTGATTAATCCCGAAATGGCCAAACTTTTGATAGTGCTAAACATTGTTAAAGATATTTAGCACCGTGAAGATCGACGAGAGGGGCGAAACGCAGCCCCCATATCACTAAACCGATCAACTTTTCACCAAAGAAGTTTCTCTACTTGCGACATCGCCCGTGCGAACCAAGCTACGGTTGGTCGCGCACGCTTGTGATGATTGTCTTTGCTCCATACCCGCCTTCGGCACTGAACGGATGATGCGCAATAATGATATTGTTGTAACGAGAAATCAGCTGAACGAAACTGGCGGCATCTTACGTCTATCGACCGAAAGCGAGAAAACGTCGGGACGGGCATAATGTCCACATACATCGAATTTTCGGCGCGAGGCGCGCGCCTCTGACACATCAATCTCGGCCCAAAGCATTCCTTTTTCGCGGCGCATTGGTCCCGCTACTACACCGCCAAAGGGTTTGTAGACCACAGCATCACCTGGGTTCACCCATTCGTCTTTGTTAGGAAATAGAATGTCAGCGTGGGGTATGTCCGCAGGAATATCTGACGCTTCCAGTGCAGTGGCGCATCCGATCACCCAGCAACCACCTTCTCGGGCGATGTGCTGCATTGTTGCCAACCATGTTTCACCAGTGTCCCAAGTCGGCGCAACATAGATATCAATATTCTGTGCATAGAGCGCATAACGTGCAAGTGGCATGTAGTTTTCCCAGCAGATTAGCGCACCTATGCGACCAACTGCCGTATCAACCACATTCAGACCCGACCCGTCGCCAAAACCCCAAATCATGCGTTCAGGGTTTGTCGGCATCAGTTTACGATGATTGTTTGCGATCCGACCATCAGCATCTATGATCGCACAAGAATTGAAGATTGTCGAACCAGATACATCGCCATCAAGTTCTTGATAACCGACCACAAGGACGACTTCGTTTTCGACGGCCGCCGCCTGTAATGGCGCCAGTCCATCGCGGCTCAAATCAATTGAATTGGCTTGCAGCAATGCGAATAATTCATCCGTTTTGCCCATATCTGAGCCAGGCGCTAAGCGCCAACAAAACGTAGGATATCCGGGAAACCATGCTTCGGGAAAAACCACGAGTTTCGCACCTTCGCTGGCAGCTTTTTCTATTAAGCTAACCGCGCAAATCATACTAGCTTCTAGGTTCAGATAAACAGGTGGTTCCTGAATTATGGCAACTTTCATGGTAATTTCCTTTTTGAAGTGTTCCAAAGCTAAAGCGCGTCGGAAAAGTAGTTGAGTAGAGCGTTGGGGGCGCCGCACAAGATTCTGCTGTCTAATCAGTATTATTCACAGAGATTTTGCGGGAAAATTTCTCCAATTATCCTAACCATAATCTAATCCTTTATAATTTCATTTTCGATTACCAGACTGACCCGAATGGCTGAACCGCGCTAGTCCAATAACTGTAGTGGACTAACTAGGCGATCTAACCTACCTTCAAAAAACGAATTTTCGGTAGAAGGAGGCCTATTATGCGTGGCGGATACGGACAGTTCTGCCCAATTGCCATGGCGGCAGAAATACTATGCACGCGCTGGACGGCGCTGTTGATCCGAGAATTTTTATGCGGCAGCACCCGCTTTAACGAGATACGAAAGGGTGTTCCGCGCATATCGCCAACACTGCTATCAAAGCGGTTGATAGAATTAGAAACAGCCGGTGTTATTCGGTCTGTGAAGGGTGCAAAAGGATTAAAAGAATACCATCTTACGCAAGCCGGTGAGGAGTTGCGTCCCCTTGTTATGGGAATAGGCGTTTGGGGGCAGCGCTGGGTAGAAAGCGAACTTACTCTCGACAATCTTGATCCCGAACTACTAATCTGGGATATGCATCGCGGCTTGGATATTAATCCATTTCCAGCAAAACGCGTTTGCCTTCAGTTTGTGTTCGACGACCTTCCGATAATCAGCCAGAATTATTGGCTGTTGGTGGATCCTCAGTCAGGGGTTGAGGCATGCTATGCAGATCCAGGTTATGATGTAGACCTTTATGCAGTATGCAACTTGCGGACCATGACCGCTATCTGGATGGGCATGGACACTGTAAAAAAAGCCATACATGACGGGCGACTGGAATTAAGTGGCAACAATGACCTTGCCTCGAGCATAGATAAATGGCTCGCTCTTAGCCCGTTT